>JAWVZC010000010.1:0-25471 GCA_033722415.1 Balneolaceae bacterium
AACAAAAAATTTCCGTAATTTTAAGGGAGTTAATCATGGCGGGAGATTTGGTTAAGTTTATGTTGCGCAACGACTTAAATATACTGAATCTTCCGCTTTTTTATTCGAAAAAGTACCTTTTCTTATCTCGAACTCACGTTATATTAGGACTGGCTTACAAGCCGGATGTGGATGATATGCGGGAATCGCCCAGCCTGGCTATTATGGATCTGCTGAAGGAGTATAACGCCGATATCTCCTATTACGACCCGCACATCCCGGTAATACCGCCCACCCGGGACTATTTACACTGGGAGGGCATGCACACAGTAGCGTGGGAGGAACCGGTTATCCGCTCGTTTGACGCCGTAATCATCTCCACCAATCACTCATCGGTCGATTATAATCAGCTTGCGAACTGGTGCGACTGCATCATAGACACCCGAAATGCCATGAACGGGGTTGAGCAAAAGCCGGGCCAGGTCTGGAAAGCGTAGTGGGAAACGGTGGTTTGATCACGCTGTTCTTCCCTGCCAGTCAGTTGTACTTCATCCTGAGTGACAAGCGATCTGAACATGCATTTGCCAAAAACCGAAGCCACAACAGGACGACCAGTACTGTGATCACAATGAACAAACCGATATATACCCAGATAAGAGCGGGGTTTCGGGAAATTCCGGGGAAGACGTTGCAGCATTTGCTTTCACAAGTTCTGTCGAAAGAAAGGTTTGTTGCAGCAGATCGCCCGCCACCCGGTGAACGTAAGTCTCCCCGGAATGGGTGCTGATCGTTATTTCCAGCTCGCTGAGTCCCGTGCCGGGAATCGGACGGGCGGATTTGTAAAATCGGAAAGCAAGCTGGGTATTTCGGTCCAGCTCTGTTTGAAAAAGGCTGTCTGCAGTGGTAACCCGCAGTTCGGCCCGACTGAAATTTGGCATGCCGCCTGATAGAAATTCCAGCCCGAGCAGCTGCTGACCGGCATTTTCCCCGGAGGGATAGCTGAACAGGTGAATACTCCATGGGCCGACCTGTGCGTGCTCAATAGTGGATACGGGAGCACGGGATTCCGGGGCATAGCCGGCAATACCGTTTATACTTGCCGAGGCAACTATTCCCAGATAGACAATCGTGAGGAGTGTGGTAAACAGGGCCCCACGAACAGGTGGAATATTCGCTATATAGCGGATAACCTTCTGCACCCTTCCGGGCGGAACAGCATCCTGAGTTCTGTCAGCGGAGTGTTTTGAAAGCCTGCGGATTCGTCGTTCCATTTTTTCTGTATGCCGTATGTACCAGAGGTAGGTACCCGAAAGCACGGAAAACGAGATGGCCAGCCCGAATATAAACCACGGTATCTTGGTAGCCATGCCTCCGAAATACCCGAAGTGCAGGGGATCCGCCATATCGGTGATAAATTCGGCCGCGGAAAGTTCCGCAGATCGCTGAACATGCACCACCTCCCCGGAAAACGGGTGCAGGTACACCTTGTTGGCCCGGTTTCTGGTGAGTGGATTCCCGGCCTGACCGTCAACATACACATACCGGTCCGGTTCCGAGGGTACCCGGAGCGTTTGGATCTCAAGTTAGGAATAGGCTTGCCGGGCGTTTGATATATACGTGTCGATCGGTAGTAGCGTGGGACTGGGGCCGTATTCCCCTAATTCATTCGAAGTGATCGGCGGCGGTTCATCGGGCAGCAGCACCTCATAACTGTCATTGGCCAGCAGCATCAGTTCTACGAAATAAAATATCCTAGTTAACGCGATGACAAGTGCAAAGAGCAGGGACCATATGCCGATCAGCTTGTGCAGGTCGGACCACAATGCTTTAAGGCCGTAGGAAACCCGCAGCTTGAACAGGTTTTTCATCCACCCCTTGTAGAATAAAAATCCGGTCAACACGGAGAAAAGCAGCGGGAAGGAGAAGACGGTGACGATGAAAATACCGCGGTTACCGTCGAAAAATCGCCTGTGAAAGGAGCGGAAAAACCGCTGCGTGTTAAAGAAGCTGGTATCGCCGGTAATTTGCCCGGAATAGGGGTCCAGATATACCTTTCGGGTTTGCCCGTTTGGAAGGCTGACATACGCCACCGATGCAAAATGGTCGCCGGAACCCGCATAGGTCTCTTTGTAAATCCCCAGGTTGTTGCCTTCAGGATATTGAGCCGCCACCGATTCATACATGGTTTGCCACCGGACCGGCTGATCGCGCGCGGTAACCTGCATATCCGGGTTTGCCAGCCAGTCAACATCACTGGTGAACACCGCAAACGTACCGGAGAAACAGATGACAAACAGCAGCAGGCCCAGGTTCAGCCCGAGCCAGCCGTGAATCTTGTTGAGCGCTTTATTGGAGATAACTCTCATGGCAGGAATGAAATTCGATGTAGCTGACTGGTTGCCGATTCCATTAATTTCCCGTTGGGAGGGGAATCGCCCGTTTCGGTTAGAACGAGTATGAAATGTTGGTCAGAAAGTGGCGTGGTTCCCCGGGAAAAATTCGGCCGAAGTTGTAGCCGCCCCTCCAGTAGGTGCGATCGAATATGTTGTTGATATTCACCGAAATCTCCAGCCGGTCCGTCTGGTAGTACAATGCCCCGTCGAATACGGTATAAGAAGGTATTTCCAGGGTTTCCTCGAACGTATTCCGGTCGGTGACAAAATTTCCGCCGAATGAAACTCCAACCCCCTCAAGGGGACCTTCTGCAAGCTGGTATTTTCCCCAGAAGCCTCCCTGGTGCCGGGGGGCATTTTCCTTAATGGTTCCGATCTCCTCCGGGTTGTCACTTTCGGTGATTTCGGTCACATTATAGGCGTAATTGGCGGTAATGCTGATATTTTCCGACAGCCGGCCGGCCGCATCAATCTCAAAACCGCGGGCGCGTTCCTGGCCGCGCTGCTCAAGCAGGTTCGGGTTCCCGGGATCGTTGGCGTTTACCAGGATATTGTTCCGGGTGATATGGTAGATCGCCAGGTTTGCCTGCAGCCGGTTGTTGAACAGTTCGGCTTTAAGCCCACCTTCCAACATCCTGCTGGTAAGGGGATCGAACAGTCCACCGAAGAGCTCTTCATCCTGTATGACGGTCACATCCTGCGGTTCAAATCCCTGGACATAGGTACCATACAGGTTAAGATTGTCGATCAGGCTGTAGACCGCACCAAAGCGCGGTATCAGGGCATTCTGGCGTACGAGCTCAAAACCGTCATCCTGGGTTATCCGATCAGTAAAGAACTCCTGGCGCAGGCCGACCAATACCTGCAGGCGATCCCCGATTTTCATCTGGTCCTGGATGTAGATACCGTACGTATAAGAACGGACGGGATCTTCCAGCCAGGGTTGAGAGAACCAGTTGGCTACATAATTTTCGGGATTGCGCTCAAGTGTATATTGCGGATTTTGCAGGCTGAAGTTACCGACGTTGCCCCCCCTGCAGGCTATCACTTCCCACGATAAAAAAGTCATCGCCACGAGCTCCCCATTGCGAGCGGTTGTCGTCTACCTGGTTGAAATCAAATCCGATCAGGGCTTTGTGCTGTACCGGGCCCGTTTGCCGTTTTCCGACGAAATATGTGGTCAGGTTATCGGTGTTGCGCACCTGTTTCCTGCGAATATACGCCAGCTGCAGCGTGGTCGGGTCATCAGGAAGAAAAACATTGCTGGTACGATGTTCGGCAAGATTCTCATCGTAACTGAATTTAAGGTATGAGAGGTTGAAAGAAAGTGCGTCGGAGAACTGGTGGCTGAGAGACACCGTGACATAGAAGTCGGTAATGTTCAAGAAATCATCGGGCTGGCTCAGGGAAAAATCGACCGGGGTGGAGGTCAGATCCCGGCTTTGGTTGAAGATCGGCTGGCCGCGGTCCAGCCTCGTCTCGTTGTCGCTTAATACCAGGTCTACATTCACTCTTGTCTGGTCGTTTGGAATAAAGGAGACGGATGGGGCTACCAGCAGTGAACGGTTAAACTGGAGGTTTCGGAAAGAGTCGGAATCCTCGTAGCCGACATTTAGCCTGTACAGGATGCTCCGATCATCGTTTAGTGGCCCGGTCAGGTCGGTGGTGGCCCGGTAGGTGTTGAAGCTACCGGTCGACAGGCTAATACGCTGGCTGCTGATCTCGAGCGGTTTTTTTGTCACCATGTTGATCGTTCCGCCCGGGTTGGTATTGGCAAACAGGGCAGAGGCCGGACCCTTGATCACCTCAATCCGCTCGATATGCGGGGTCAGCGGCTGGTTCCAGAATCCGAAACCCGCTTTTAACCCGTTCAGCAGCCGAGTGCCGCCGCTTCGAAATCCGCGCATTGTAAAGTCGTTATAAACCGAGAATTGGTTGGCCCCGCTTACATTTTTTACCGCCTCGTTCAGCCGGTAGATTTTCTGGTCCTCCAGCACCTCTTTTGTCACTACGGAAATGGCCTGGGGAATATTTTTGCTCAGTGTGGCCGTTTTGGTCGCCGAAAATGAATAATCATTCTTGTATGATTCGATCGTGCGTCCCGTGATTTCCACTTCCTCCAGCTCCAGGAAGGTCTGCTCCAGGGCGATGGTGAGATTCGTGGTCTGGTTGGCGGAGACAGTGACCTGCAGCTGCTTTCCGGCAAAGCCCACGGCCGAGACCGAGAGGGTGTATGTGCCGGGGGCAATATTGCGGATCACAAATTGCCCGTCCAGGCTGGTGGAGCTGCCCATGCGAGTGTTTTCAATGCCCACGTTTACCCCGGCGATGGGATCGCCGGTATCGGATTCCGTGACCATACCCTCGATATTTCCGGTTTGGGCAAAGGCTGCCGTAGTACTGGAAACGAAATCCGGGAATGTGAAAAAAAGTTGGCATCGGAATGACATGGAGAAATGTTATTTGGATTAAGTTTAAATAAGAGAAGAATCTATTTAGACTAGATATAAATAGCAGGATTGCTTTAGTCTCCCCGGATTTCGTATGAGAACGGAAACTGGTAGCGGATGTCGTGGCGGGTAGGGATTGGGAGTGTTTATCATAAAGATCTGCGAAATACCAATCGCTCCCTAAAACAACCATAATTTGCTGTCCCGAAACAGGTACTATCATCTTCAGCAGTCCCGAAATAAGTATCAGCAAAAAATTGTCCGGGATCGGACAGCGCGCCAGTTTCCCAAAGGCTGTATTACATGATATAGGTAAACGGCAAGGTTCTTGGCAGGAGCTGTTTTGTCGGGCTGGCAACATTTAGATTTAGAACCAGGCTTTACCTATTTTCCCGGGTATGTCAACAGCTAATATCCAACTCTGATAATAATGGCCTCAAATTCGGATTCCACCCAATCGCTATATATCAAAAACATGGTCTGTCCCCGCTGTGAAATGGCGGTCCGAGACACCCTGGAAGAGGCTGGCCTCACCGTCCGCCATGTTGAGTTGGGAAAAGCGGTAGTGCAGGGCCTGGAAAAAGCAGACTGGCCGTCACTGGAGGAAAAGCTGCATGAACTCGGGTTTGAACTGATCGAAGGAAAAGAGCAGAAGAGCGTAGAACAGATAAAGACTCTGCTTCTTGATTATGTGAACGAACTTGAAAAGCGGGAATCGTCTCCCAGGATCTCGGAATACCTTTCAAAAAAGATGCATCAGAATTATGCCTCGCTGAGTAAACTATTTTCGGAACAGGAGGAGACGACGATAGAGAAGTACCTGATACATCTGAAAATAGAACGGGTCAAGGAACTGCTCTCCTACGGAGAATTGACTCTCAGTGAAATCGCGTGGCGGCTGAACTACAGCAGCGTGCAGTACCTATCCAACCAGTTTCGGAAGATCACGGGAATGTCGGTTACAGATTACAAAAAGGCGCATGATTCCTTTCGCAGATCGATCGATGAGATCTGAACGCAAGAAGACCGTAACCCATTTACATGCCATATGTTATCCGGTACGAAAATTTGACACCAATTATGTTCAGCTGCACTAACCGTTGAACAGTCGTAGAGGCAAACTCCTGCAAGATCCGTTAAATGGGGAATACAGAGAAGAGAAACTCTAAAGAACTTGAACGTACCCTGGACCTGAAAGCCGCTCTTGCCATCGGGGTAGGAACCATGGTGGGAGCGGGCATCTTTGTTTTCCCGGGAATCGCTGCCGGCTATGCGGGCCCGGCCGCCATGATATCGTTTGCCCTGGGCGGGGTTATTGCCTTGCTGGTGGCTGTTTCCACAGCCGAGCTGGCCACGGCGATGCCGGAAAGCGGCGGCGCGTACTATTTCGTATCCTGAACCTTCGGTCCGACAGCCGGTTTCCTGGTGGGTATCGGGCAGTGGTTCGGGCTGGTCTTTGCCAGTGCCTTTTACCTGACGGGGTTCGGTCAGTATGCCATTGACCTTATGCAGGAAGCCGGTCTCAATCCCGGGAACCCTGCAGTATTGATAGCACTGGCAACAGCAATGCTGTTAACCCTCGTCAACCTGCTGGGAACCAAGGGTGCAGGCAAATTGCAGAATCGGATTATTGTTGCGCTCACCGCAATTCTCACCTTCCTTTTCGGGTATGGCGTGTTGAATGCCGTTGGGGTTATCGGAAGCACGGCATGGCCGGTACCCTTTGCCCCGAAAGGCATATGGCCCGTTTTACCACGACCGCCCTGGTTTTTACCTCGTACCTTGGTTTTGTTCAGATTGCCACCGTGGCGGGAGAGATCAGGAAGCCGGAGAAAAACCTGCCGAGGGCCCTGATGGGCAGTGTACTGCTGGTTATGGGACTCTACATCACCGCCCTGTTCATAAGTACCAGCACGCTGTCAACCCAGAAGCTGGCAGAACTCGGTGAAACGGCCATGGTGGATGTGGCCCGCAGCCTGGTCGGCAAATACGGGGCGCTTGCCATCCTGGTTGCCGGTCTCCTTGCTACGCTCTCCAGTGCAAACGCCTCGATTTTGAGTTCATCACGTGCCGTGTATGCCCTTGGATATGACGAGATGCTCCCGGAAAGCATGAGCAGCGTAAGTGAAAGATACGGAACCCCGCACTACGCCTTGTTGTCAGTCGGTATTCCGATAGCCGCGCTTACCCTCATGGGCCGAATAGAGATTCTGGCCGAGGTGGCCTCCCTGCTCCACCTGGTGATGTACGGCATGATCTGTCTCTGCCTGATTACGCTTCGGCGACGCAGTCCGCTGTGGTACGCACCGGGATACCGGTCACCCGGGGTTCCCTATCTGCCTGCAGCGGGTGCAGTGGCAAGTTTTGGGCTGATCGCCCTGATGCAGCCGTATTCGATTATATTCGGAATTGCCATACTGGGTATTGCCTATCTCGGGTTTGCCCTGCTGGCAGAGAAGAAAGAATTTGAAAAACCGCAACCTGCCTATCTCATGCCTGAACTGAGAACACCCCGCATTCTGATTCCCGTTTCTATTCCCGACCCAAAACCGATACCGGTACCGCTACTTGACGCTTTCCGGGACCTTGAACTGTTGGTTATGGCGTATAACATCGTACCGGAACAGACCGCACCGGAGCAGTCGCGTGATGAATTCCGGGAGAAGTACTGTGCCGAACTGGACCAGATGGTAGCGGAGGTACGGGAGAAGGGTGTTAACGTGAAAAGCGAGATTGTGTTCACGCCCAATGTGGCAAAGAGTATAAACCGCTTCGTGGAAGTGAACAACTGCCATACTGTTTTGACGGCCAAACCGATCTTATCGGTTAATCGCCTGTTGGTACCGATCTATGCAGCCGATCAAGTGGATAGACGACTTGCCACCGTCCTGCACGATCTTTCGGCCTCAAGCGAACTTCCGGTCACCATCGTGGTGTTAACGAGCGGGGAGCGCGAGGCGGATGACAAGGCGGATACCGGCAAGCTGCAACAGATGGCTGCCGCACAGTTGAGAAGGGCAGGTCTTGCCGAAAACCAGATACGAGTGAATTCGGCGGACGTTTCGGACGTCGCCGCCGCGGTCAGGCAGCTGAGTGACGATGATGACCTGGTTGTGCTGGCCGAATCGAGCACGACCGACCGCGACAGCTTCTTTAATACACTCCATGAAGATATTGAAGAGGCGGTCACCTGTCCGGTGCTGGCCGTACTCAGAAATCAAAAGAAGGAGCAATAGAATCTGAACGCACAGGCAGCAGAAAGATAACAGGACGTAAATATTTTGTAACAAGTACTCAGAATATTGTTACGGTCACCCGCCAGCAACTGCGTACTATTATGTTGAACGCGAACGAAAAGAAATCTACATCAGCAAAACTGGAGTACCATGAGTGATAAGCAGTTGATCAAAGAAACATTACACATTAACGGCATGCACTGTGCCAGTTGTGTAAATAATGTTGAAAAATTCCTTGCCGAAGTTGATGGTGTTGAACGGGCCTCGGTAAATCTCGCAAATGAAACCGCCACCGTGGAGTACGATCCTGATGTGGCTGGCCGGGATCACCTGAAGAAAGCCGTTTCGGATGCAGGATACGAGGTTGAAGAGACGGACCTGGTGACTCAGACGCTCAATATTGAAGGGATGCACTGCGCCAGCTGCGCGAATGCTGTGGGCTCCCAGCTGGAAGCGTTGGACGGTGTAGAGGAGGCCAACGTCAACCTGGCCGCCGAAAGTGCCAGCGTCACCTATCATCGGGGAGCAGTGAGCATGGACGATTTTGCCGAAGCCGTGGAACGGGCCGGTTACACGCTGCTGCGGGAAGCGTCGGAAACCGTGAAGGACAAGGGGGACGCCCGGCTGGAGCGCGAGCAGCAGAAGGTGGAGGAGGCCGGATCACGGATGTGGTGGTCCTGGGTTGCCACGATCCCGATCATAGTTTGGATGCTGCCCGAAATGATCTGGGGCTACGCGTTCCTGGGACACCTGGGAATGGAGATCGGCATGCTGGGTCTCTCGGCTTTTGTGATGTTCCACCCGGGCTGGGATACCATGAAAAGCGCCTGGAAATCGGCCCGAAGCCTGAGTCCCAATATGGACGTGCTGATCGCGATGGGTACGCTGGCGGCGCTGTCCACAGGGGTGGTTACCCTGCTGCACCAGTTTGGGCTGGCTCCCGAATTTCACAGTTTTGCCGGTATTGCGGGGATGATCATGGCTTTTCATCTTACCGGCCGGTATGTCGAGACAAAGGCAAAGGGGCGGGCATCCGAAGCGATACAGAAATTGCTGACGCTCGAGGCCAGGGAGGCAACCGTGGAGCGAGACGGTGAAGAGATCAAGGTGCCGGTCGACCGGCTGCAGGTCGGCGATATCATGGTCGTGCGACCGGGCGAAAAGATACCGACCGACGGCAAGGTGGTCGCAGGGGAAAGCAGCGTGGATGAATCGCTGGCCACGGGCGAATCGATGCCTGTAAATAAGTCGGAGGGCGATGAAGTGATCGGGGCCACGATCAACAAGAACGGCGTGCTGAAAGTGGAGGCTGCCAAGCTGGGGAAAGACACGTTCCTGAACCAGGTGATAAGGATGGTTGAAGAGGCGCAGGGTACCAAGGTACCGATTCAGCAATTTGCCGACCGGATCACCGGTATCTTCGTACCGGTGGTAATCGGGACAGCCCTGCTCACGCTGGCGGCCTGGCTGCTGTTCCCGGGCTTCTTCGGGGATATCGCTGCCTGGGCGGCTGATTTCATTCCCTGGATCAACCCCGACATGGGGTCGGTGGCCCTGGCGTTTTATGCCGCCATCGCGGTGCTGGTTATCGCCTGTCCCTGCGCACTCGGTCTCGCAACCCCCACCGCACTGATGGTCGGCTCCGGCATGGGGGCCCAGAACGGGGTTTTAATCCGCAGGGGTGAAGCGATACAGCTGATGAAGGATGTGGATACGATTGTGCTGGACAAGACCGGTACCATTACCGAGGGCAAGCCCGGCGTTACCGATCTGGTTCCGCTGAACGGTGTGAATCAGGATGACCTGCTCCAGCTGGCAGGTTCCGCAGAGTCCGGTTCGGAACACCCGCTGGGGCAGGCCATCGTCGAATATGCCAAACAGTATGACGGGCAGCTTACACAGGCCGAAAATTTTGAGGCTGTGACCGGGAAAGGCGTAAAAGCCACCGTCGGCGGAACAGAAGTCCGGATAGGCACCCCCGCCCTGATGGAAGATGGGGGTATTGCAATCGATGATCGCACCAGGGACCGGATGAGGGAGCTGGAGGAGCAGGCGAAAACAGCCATGCTGGTGGCCATTGATGATAACCTGGCCGGAATTATCGCCGTGGCCGATAAAATCAAGGACGACAGCAAAAAGGCGATCGAGGCCCTCAAAAGTTTCGGGCTTACCCCGGTCATGATTACCGGTGATAATGAGCGAACGGCCCGCGCTGTAGCCGGGGAAGTTGGCATACGTCAAGTAATAGCGGGGGTTCTTCCGGATCAGAAATCCGACAAGGTGGAGGAGCTACAGAACAAAGGCAGGGTGGTTGCCATGGTGGGTGACGGCATCAACGACGCCCCGGCCCTGACCAAAGCCCACGTCGGCATTGCCATCGGCACCGGTACCGATGTGGCGATCGAATCCGGGGATATCGTACTGGTACAGGGCGACCTGAGTGCGGTGGTGAAGGCAATTAAACTGAGCCGTGCGACCTTCACCAAGATCAAGCAGAACCTGTTCTGGGCGTTTTTCTACAACGTGGTGATGATACCGCTGGCCATCTTCGGTATGCTGCACCCGGTCCTGGCGGAAATTGCCATGGCGTTCAGCTCCATCAACGTGGTCACCAACTCCCGACGCCTGAACAAGGTGGATATCCGGCCGGAGTATTAAATCCCGGCTTCCGTGCCGGTGCGTTGTACTTTGGATCGGCCTCGTACTTTTTTACTTGCATCTTTTTTAGTCATTTCTTGGTATATCACTTATATTTGCCCACTAGCTACACGTAACCAACCAAGATTACCAACCAAACCAGGAGTTAATACTATGGCACTTGCTGCAAAGAGCATTGAAGAAATGCTTGGCGATGAGGCGGATGACCTGCTGAATCATTCGTGTGAAACCATTCCCAAGGAGAATCTCCACCTGCCGGGACCGGATTTTGTCGATAACGTATGGATTGATTCCGACCGTAATCCCCGGGTTCTGCGCAACCTGCAAACCTTGTTTGACAATGGCCGGCTGGGGGGAACAGGGTTTCTTTCGATCTTGCCGGTTGACCAGGGAATCGAACACTCGGCCGGAGCCTCTTTCGCCCCCAATCCCGCCTACTTTGACCCGGAAAATATCGTAAAACTGGCTATCGAGGGCGGCTGTAATGCGGTTGCCTCAACCTACGGCGTGCTGGGTGCAGTGGCACGAAAATATGCCCACAAGATCCCGTTCGTGGTCAAGATTAACCACAACGAACTGATGACCTACCCGAACAATTATGACCAGATTATGTTCGGCAGCATTGACGAGGCCTTCAACATGGGAGCGGTAGCAGTGGGTGCCACAATCTATTTCGGTTCTGAGGAGTCGAATCGACAGATTCAGGAAGTAGCCAAGGCTTTTGAATATGCGCATGAGCTGGGACTCGCCACCATTCTCTGGTGCTATACCCGGAATTCAGCCTTCAAGGTTGACGGTACGGACTACCATGCCTCCGCCGACCTTACCGGGCAGGCCAACCATCTCGGCGTTACGATCCAGGCGGATATCATCAAACAGAAGCAGGCCGTCAACAACGGGGGCTACAAAGCCCTGAACATGGGGGATTCCTCCTACGGTAAACTCGATGAAGATATTTACACCAAGCTGGCCACCGAACACCCGATCGACCTGACCCGCTACCAGGTGGCAAACTGTTATATGGGCCGGGCCGGCCTTATCAACTCGGGCGGCGGATCCGGCGACAACGACTTTGCACAGGCGGTGCGCACGGCAGTGATTAACAAGCGGGCCGGCGGCATGGGGCTTATCAGCGGTCGAAAAGCGTTCCAGCGCCCGATGGAGGAAGGGGTTAAAATCCTGAACTTTATCCAGGACGTGTACCTCGATGACAATATTACGGTTGCTTGACAGCCTTAGTTTCTGCAAAGCCTTATGGAATAGATTCCATAAGGCTTTTTTATTTATCCATTCAATAAACTTGTATTTTATACGTCTGCCCGGAAAAACAGAGATCTGTTTTGGATACGGTTACACGGTACTTGTCGGTTACCGGTGAGATTTTTTTTATCAAATAGTTCGATACGGTGATATCCTGTAACGTGTCCCAAGCTTGTTACCGTACTTGTCCATGGATCTCGCATGGACCCGAACTGCGGATATGATTGAGCGTTTAATGACAGCTGGAGGAGATAATCCGAACTTTCTGGCACAAGACTCCGTAACAATGCCGATACACCTTTTTTGGAGATAACGGGTACTGACAAAACCCAGCTACGGTGGATTTTGGTGTTTTGTATGGCGTCGATCGGGTCAGTATCACACTGCAAGTAGGTATTCTTTGATCCGGAAATTAGTTATTGCAGGAAATTGAAGGGTACAAACCTTTGAAGAACTGTGACGCACTGCCACAGGCAGTTATCAGACGCTTGCATTAGAGGGTGCCAATGACAGGTAGCGTTAAAAGTCCGATTTAACTGGTAAACAGATCAATGTGCGATTATATTTCCTGATCAGCATGTAACCACCTATTGTGACCGAACAAGCCATCAACATACAAGAGGACCCGAAAACCTTTTTTTCCAGGCGGTACCTGTTTATCTCCATCGGGTTAAGTATTCTCGGGATGGGTATTGTCATTTACCTGACCTACACACCGGGGGTGCTGGAACATCTTAAAATGAAGCGGATGCCCGGCCTTGTGATTGCCGTTCTGGTATCGCTGCTGCGGGTATGGTTTTCGGCAGCCAAAATCAGGTACCTGGCGGAAGATCAGCTCAACTGGATGCAGTCGTTCCGCGTGGTACTGACCTGGGATTTTACCTCGTCCGTAACCCCGTCAACCATTGGTGGAGCCCCGGCAGCTACCTATGCCATGGCAAAAGAGGGACTCAAAGCGGGCCAGGCTGCGGCTATCATCCTCTATGGTGTGCTACTCGACCAGCTGTGGTTTGCGATGGCGATCCCGATATTGCTTGTGGCCGGTATTTTCTACGAGGTGGTGCCGGCGAATATCGGTATGGTAGGGGATATATCGATGCTGCTGCTCTACCTCGGGCTGCTCTCCTATGCCGGGGTGCTGGCCTACGGGGTGCTGAAAAATCCGGCGGCACTGAAGAAAGTGGCGAATGGCGTGTTTCGGCTGCCGTTTCTGCGCCGCTGGCAGGACAGCGTCAGGGAGGAGGCAGAGTACCTGGAGCAGCACTCCCACGATTTGCGGAAGAAGCCTGCTTCTTTTCTTGTCAAGGCGTTTACCCTTTCCACGATGGCGTGGCTCTGCCGGATTGCCCTGCCCACTATCGTGATCCTGAGCCTGTTGCCGGCCGACGAAATCCTGTCACTGTTGCGCAGCCTGGCGATGAACCTGGCGTTCCTGATCATGCCCACTCCCGGGGGCAGCGGCGGTGTCGAGGGACTGTTTGCGATTTTCCAGGGTCCGCTGATCGACCGGAAGGCGTTTATCGGGCTGGCCGTGTTCGCCTGGCGGATTATCAGCTACTACATCAGTATCGGGCTGGGAATGATGGCTACAACCTGGTATATCAACCAGTCGGTGGTACAGAAGATGGAGGAGAGCAGCGAGCCTGAACCGGCCGATTCGGATGTTGTGGAAAAATTAAATTAGGCGAAGAGAACAGTGGCGAAATCACGAATTGAATATGTTTGCGGGGAATGCGGCCACACCTCCGCCAAATGGCTTGGAAACTGTCCATCCTGCGGCCGCTGGCACACCTTCCGGGAGTTTACGGTGGAGAGGGACAATAAGAAGGGCAGTTCCCACAAGGGCAAGGTGGAAGGGCTGGAAGAGTCGGGCTCACCGAAGGCACTTGAGGATATTGAACTGAATGAAGATGCCCGTTTTGCCAGCAACATCCCGGAGCTGGACCGAGTACTGGGCGGTGGTTTTGTGCCGGGCTCGTTCGTATTGATCGGCGGCGATCCCGGCATCGGCAAGAGCACCCTGGCCCTGCAGATCGCCAGGTCGAACCCGGAACTCCAGATCCTGTACTGCGCCGGGGAGGAGTCGGCCGGCCAGATCAAGCAGCGCGCGCGGCGGCTCAGAGTGACGTCTGACCACCTTTTTATCTACAACGAAACCGATATCAGCAAAATCCTGAAGGAAGCCCGGAAGATGGAGCCGGACCTGCTGATCGTCGACTCCATTCAGACCGTATACCGCACCGAGCTGTCCAGCATGGCGGGCAGCATTCAGCAGGTGAAGGAGTGCGCCGCCCTGTTCCAGCAGCTGGCCAAACGGCAGGAGATCACCACGCTGCTGATCGGTCACGTTACCAAGGAGGGCACCCTGGCGGGCCCGCGCGTGTTGGAGCATATGGTGGACACGGTGCTGCAGTTCGAGGGCGACCAGAATTATACCTACCGGCTGCTGCGCAGCGCTAAAAACCGGTTCGGCCCGGCCCAGGAGGTGGGTGTGTTCGAGATGAACGAGGACGGGCTGACCGATATCCTGAATCCCTCGCAGCTGTTCCTGTCCGACTATAACAGCAGCGTCAGCGGCAACGCGGTGGTCTGCACCATCGAGGGATCGCGGCCGCTGCTGATCGAGGTGCAGGCGCTGGTTACCCCCAGCAATTACGGCACCCCCCAGCGAACGGCCAGCGGGTTCGACCACCGCCGCCTATCGCTGCTGCTGGCCGTGCTGGAGAAACGGGGCGGCTACCAATTTTCCGGGCAGGATGTATACCTGAATGTGGCGGGCGGCATCAAGCTGAGCGACACCGCAGGGGACCTCGGTGTGGTGTGTGCGCTGGTCTCCAGCTTCCTCGACAAGCCGATCTCCGGCGAACTGGTGTTCCTGGGAGAAGTGGGCCTGGGTTCGGAGATTCGCGCCGTTCCGAAACTGGAGCAGCGGTTGGGCGAGATCGAAAAGATGGGGTTCGGCGAGGCGATCATCCCGAAGGCCAACACGGTGAAACGATCCACCGGTTTGTCTCTTGAAGCGGTTGCACAGTTTAACGAGGCCATAAAAAAAGCCCTGTAGCGAAGCCACAGGGCTTGAAATGCGTATGTTGGAAGACGCGGAAAGCTAGTAGTTGTTGCGCTCGCGACGTTTTTGTTCACGAATGCTGCGCTTCAGCGCTTCACGTCGTTCCTCGGACGGTTTCGTGTACTGTTGATTTTCCTTGTACTCGTTCAGGATCCGGGAACGGGTCACCAGTTTCTTGAACCGGTTAATCGCGCGGTCGATGCTTTCGTTGTCTTTTACGTTAACTCCAACCATGTATTAAATTCACCTTCCTTATAACCTTTCTGTTTCAAATTGAATTATAAATATACGAATTATCTGTCAAATTGTAACCTGTTAGTTACAACTGAAATTTGTGGCACAACATTCCGATCAATGTAATCAATTACGTAATAAACGAGTATCCAACGAGACTATTCACCAGCCGCTTGTGACGGAACGGAAATAAGGCGGATGTTGCGTGTTGCCACAGTGTTTTATTTTACGTGGATTCATCAATCGATCTGTCCATTCGCGGCGGTATGATCTGCATAATCCGCTTTTCCATTGAAAACCGACAGGCAGCCCCGTTCCTTATCGATTACTTACCTAACGTCAGCTCGTGTTAAAAAATAATGTTTATACTGCCTATAAGGTCTTTAGATATACTTTTGTCGTGTTCATTTTTTCACCGATGAAAATCCAGAAGGTGTTCGGGACTGACGAACCAGACACCGAAAAAATCGCCGGCCTTTGAAGATTTTGTTGCGTTCCCTCCGCTGGAGCTAGAACCATTTGAACTCAATCCGCTGGAAAACGCGGATTTCAACCAACAAATGGTTTCTTTAACGCTCCAGCTACGGGCACTTGGGTCAACAAAAAATTTCAAAGGCCGGTAAAAAACACCTTCTCGTATCTATTTATTACATCTCTTAACCCGAGTTCACGTTACCTAATATTTTTTTTCGCGGACCGGCGGTCTAAATGATTGGTCATATGAACAATACATGTCAATGTAAATCAGTAATTTATGGATAAAAATATATCCTGTCATTGTGTAAGTGGGGGGGGGGTGTAGTATTGGATATATTCCAAAAACCATGACAATATTTGTATTACTCTTTTTTTTGTGAATATTTGAGAAGTACCATCAGGAGAACCCCGGCTTTTCGATTTCAGCGGCACGTGGAGTGAGATAACAACCCGAACACCAACGAGGAACCTATGTTAAAATCGGAGCCGCTGCTGTTGCCGCCCAGCCCCGCTAACACTGAAGCATTGAAAAATCAATGTGAACGTACCTTTCAACTGCTGGTATTCCGGTCGACTTCCGGGGTATACTGCGAAAAAATAACCACCAGGAGGTAAGGCAACCCCATGGATACCAGAACCACCTCGATCATCATATCGATCATCATGCTAACGCTGCTGGCGGGCTGCGGCAGCAACGATATTGACCGCCGCCCCTGCGCCGAGCAGATCCCCTGCCCGCAGCCGGCCGAAAACACCTACCAGGGCAAGAACATATCCTCCGACCACTGGACCTCCCTGGGGCTGGAGGACGAGAGCGTGTCCGCCATTGCCGTGCACCCGTGCAATCCGGGGATTATTTACGCGGGCACGCAATTCAACTTCAGCGCCGGCACCCGGGGCAAGCTCCTGAAGACCACCGACTGCGGGGCCACCAGGGACACCCTGGCGGTGGGCGGCAGTTACCGCACCATCCAGCTTCAACCCGGCAACCCGGATGTGGTGTATGCCGTGAACGGCAGCATCCTGAAAACAACCAACGCTGGGCAGAGCTGGCAGCAGGCCCGGGAGGGGATTGAGCTGGACTCGGAAACCGGGGTGGGATCCCTGGCTATTAACCCGCAAAATGCCTGCGTGCTGTATGCCGGCACGGCCTGGAGCGGCGATGTGCTGCGCAGCACCAGTGGCGGGAACCGCTGGGAACCAACCGGGTTGGTTGATACGGGTTCTATTGTGGATGAGTTATT
Organism: Balneolaceae bacterium; assembly: GCA_033722415.1. Taxonomy (GTDB): domain Bacteria; phylum Bacteroidota; class Rhodothermia; order Balneolales; family Balneolaceae; genus JAMQKA01. The sequence goes on from JAWVZC010000010.1 coordinate 16,999, forward strand.
AGTTGGCTCTCAAGATAATAAGGTAATAGCGGGGATTCGATTTAAAGGCTTTTTTTACAGCGTTAATAGAGGAAGCTCTTGGATGCCTCTCACGGAAATTATTAAGGGTGATGAATTTAGTACTAATAAATTGATTATATCACCCGAAAATAATTTAAAAATGTACTCAACCATTAAACGGCTTGCTCATCAATCTGAAGATGGAGGAAAAAATTGGTTTAAACAGGTCGGGATAGATTCTCTTAATAACGTACAGGTAAAAACAATTAGTAGTGAAGGAGAATTTTTGTTTGGCTTTTCACAAAACCAAGGTCTAACCATCATAAAAACTAATTAAAGAAATGATTTAAAAAGCACCCCGGCAACTCCGCATTGTTTGAACCCGCCAAGGAAGCAAACAACTTGTAGGTTGCCAAAGGGCGCTTTCTTAAACATACCAGAAGCCAAACGGCTTCTGCCTTACCCATAACCAATCAGAAAGGATAAGACCATGAACATATGCAAAACCTACTTAAAGAAAAACATGTGTATTGCCCTGCTTCTGCCACTTCTGCTATTTGCCGGCGTGCTGCAAGCCCAGCAAACAGTGGGCGGCAAAGCGGTGGAGACCATCACGCTGAATGGCAAGGAAACGGAAGTCATTGAAGGGGAACTCCTGCTGAAGCTTGATGACAGCCCGCTGCGCAGCACACCCCCGCTAACACTGTTGCATTGAAAATCAATGCGAACGTATCTTTCACCTGCCGGTAATCCGGTCGATTTCCAGGGTCTGCTGCAGGAGAACAGCGTTGCTCGTAATTATACTTAGTGAAGTAACAGGAGATGTGCCATGTTATACACCAATATTCTAAAATTAGTAACAGCCCTGCTGGTTGTACTCATAAGCCTGTCAGTGGGCTGCGAAACAAGTACAGAGCCCCCATCTGAAGAGAAAGAAGAGCCCTACTTCAAACCGGGCGAATATGGCGGGGACCCGCTGGAGGGCACCGAACACCTCTACAACCTGCAAGGCAGCCCCGACGGCACTAAAATGGTCTTGACTCGAGCATATACGCCCGGAAAACCTTTTGCCCCGCGCGACCAGATTTGGGTCTTAAACAACGATGGCACCAATCCAAAGTTGATCGGATATAATTTTGGTGGTGCCGACTGGTCACCGGATGGGAATAAACTGGCTATAACCTTTTTCCCAGGTGCTCCCTATACCTATGTGTTTACCGTAAACCTAGATTCAATGAAAGCCAGGCAATGGACTGGCTTTCAGAATAGCTTTTTTTCAAAGCGGACTGCAAGTAATCCCATGTGGTTTCCAGATAATGAGCGGATGCTTATTTCGGTGTGGGGTAAGGCCTATAAGCAGCCTTATGAAAGAGGATTATACATATTGAACAGTGCTGATGGCTCGGTGCAAGGCCCTTGGTGGAGGTTGTATCGGGGGGATTTCTTGGAGATGGAGCTGATTTTGTGATTGGGAAAAAATATTTAATACAAGGAGAACCTTTAAATGGAAATTTTATAAAGTATGATTTTTCCTCTCAAAATTGGAATTGGATTACAAACTTTTCACAAGATTTTTTGGATTGGGTAGAGTTCCCTTTTCCAAATCCAAATGGATCAGAGCTTGTATTAGCTCGGCATCTTGACAACGCCTGGCAACTATTCATGATGGATTCAGACGGTAATAATGTGAAACATATTACAAAATTAGGTGGTAGCGAAGTAGGCTGGAGCAACAATGGACACTATGTATACTTCAACTGGGACGTGCACAAAGCCCCGGGCGCCCGCTATATCCCGCACTATTATGAGCTGGAAATCGGGAAAATTGACGTGCTCTGGCCTCACCTGCCTGATTCGGTGCCGCAGTTTCCCCCGCTGGACAGCCAGAATCCCATTGATTTCCGGGGAATTGTGGAGGAAAATACCGCTGAGTAGAAGATCTTGACGAAAAAAGAGGAGGCCTGGCAGGGCCTCCTCCCGAAATGCTGTATTCCCGCAGGGAATGCACCGTTCACCAAAACAGAACACATAAACCCAACAGGAGATACAACATGACATTTTCAAAATATACCCAAATCAACGCGCGCTTTTCCACAACTGTTAATAATGCTGCTTGCAGCCACCTGGCTGCTGGCCGTCCCGGACCCGGCCTCGGCCCAGACCAACGACCCCAAGCTGCCCCAGCAGTACTACATTTTTGACCACAATATCGACGATGCCTGGACCATCAACAAAGGCTCCTCCAACACCCGCGTCGCCATCCACTCCATGGCGGGCTTTACCTCTTCTCACGAAGATCTGGAAGGCGCCCGGTACCTGAACCCGTGGACCGAGTGGTTTGGCCCGGAGCATGACTACGCCAGCGAAATTGCCGGCATCGTCGGGGCCCAGACCGACAACGGCACCGGCATCGCCGGGATCGACTGGAACAGCACCATGAAATCCTACAACATCCTCCGCCAAAATCAACCCGGAGACGACCACACGGCGGCCACCTTTGTCTACGACAACCAGGAATATTACCTGGATGTGGGCAAGCTGGACGCGATGGTCGACCAGGCCCTGCAGGACGGCATGGACATCAATGTGTTTAACCTTTGGCGTGCCGAGCGCCAAAAAGTCGGATCTTAAATTCCTGGAAAATGCCAACAGGGAGCTCTACCTAAAAACCAACGTGATCCCCAACATCCCCGACCCCGATCCCGCCAAGCCGTTCTGGGACGCGGTGGAAAACATGGCCAAAAATATTGGAGAAGCTCTCTGGGATGAGATTACCGGCAACAACTATACCCCGCCCTCTGACCTGGAAAAACTTCGCCAGAAGCTGTGGGAGGTCGCCCAGCCCACCAATAACGGGGTGAACGTGGCCCCGGCTGGGGACGTGTACAACCAAGATGTGCTCGAAATCCTGATGTCGGCGAACTTTGACAACTACGTGGTGACAGTGGCAGGGGCCGAGAAGGATCCACTTACTGAAGAATATGCTCAATGGGCCAATTCCCAGGCCGCACCCTACGTGGACGTGGCTGCGGCGGCCAACAATATCGTAAGCACATCCGGGACGGCCTATGGGGCCTATAACGAGGATTTCAACAGCACCGCCGCCTCAGCGGGAATTGGCGCGGGGGTAGTCAGTCTGCTAAAAGCTGAAGAGCCCAGCCTTACTCACGATGATATTGAGGAGGTGCTGAAACGCACGGCCATTGATCTGGAAAGTACCGGTGAGGATGAGAAAACCGGGGCCGGATTCATCGACGCGGATGCGGCACTGTCTTTCGTACAGAACAACGATGTTATTCAGCACCAGATCAGCAGTTCAGAGATTTCGATAACCGGCGACGAGTTGTTATTCAGTGATTGGATTATTATGGAAGACTATCTCACTTTCACCTCAACCAATGCTACTGAAGCCCGGGGTAAATTGAAAAAAGTGACGGGAGAAGTGAATTTTGAGTTACCGTTCTCGGCACCGCCGGAAGTCTGGTTACGGATGAGCTCCTCGGGTATTGATACAGATACTATGAATAGTGGCCTGGGATATGTCCATTATTACGATCCATATGACAAAATTTTCGAGGTTACTTCAGTAACAACTGAAGGATTCACTTTCGAACTGAATTACTGGCTGGTTGAATACTATAATTCATTGATCCAATTAGTAGAAACTAAAAAAATACCAAATGTGAATGGGGGGCTAACACTTGATTATACTGCTATAGGGCAAGAGGAGACCTACTGGCCGGTTTCAGTTTATAAATCAGGATTAGATGCCTACGCTGAGGGTTCCGAGGGCTATTGGGAGGCCCAGATCAGCGGCGGCCAAGGTCCGTTTTTCTCCACAACCTGGTACCGAAGTTATCACGAACCCGGCAGCACGCCCAACTGGTCGGAGGTAGGTACGGGTACCACCTATAACCAGACGGTGACTCATAATATGTACCTTCGTACGTTAGTAGTTGATAATGCCACTGGTGAATCGGCAGAAGATGTCATGTATGTCAGTGTTGTAGATTGCGACAACCCCAATCCCGACGGGGAGTGCCCGCAGCCGAAAGCCCTGCCGGAGAATGCTGTTTCCGATCAGTTGCCGGAGGAGTACGCTATCACCCAGAACTATCCCAACCGTTTAACCCGGCCACGACCATTCGCTACGCGCTGCCGGAGCAGGCCGAGGTGACCCTGGAGGTCTACAACATCATGGGGCGCCGGGTGGCCACGCTGGTCAGCCAGTCTCAGAAAGCAGGCCGGCACCGGGCCCGGTTTGAAGGCCGCGGGCTGGCCAGCGGCACCTACATCGCCCGCCTGAAGGCGGTGGGGGCGTCCGGCGAGACCTTCAGCAAGGAGCTGACCATGCAGCTGATTAAATGATACCATACAGGCCTCCAGGGTTTCCAAAACCCCGGAGGTCTTTTATACCTGATAACCCACTCACAAAAACTCCGGGTTCAGCACCCGCTCCTCCTCCAGCGCGGCATCTGTCACTCCTATGCCGAACAGGGCATAATCGTACTTGGCGGGGTCGGCCGGGTCGAGCAGCCGCATTTTGCGGGTGAGCTCCCGGGTGGCCTTCCAGTCGTTGTAGGTGCGCTCCAGGATGCCCAGCTCCCGCGCCTGCCGCGCCACATGCACATCCAGCGGCACCATCAGCCCGGAGGGAGGCATGAAGCTCATCGTGCCGGGATCTACCACGCTGCCCTGCCGGATGGTCCACCGCAGGTAGAGGTATAGCCGCTTGCAGGAGCTGTTTTTCTCCGGGTTGGAGATATGCTTGCGCGTGCGCTCGGCGGCAGCGGGACACATTCCGAAAAAACGCTCGTGGAACACGGCCATCAGGTTGCGGTCCCGGGCGTCGGCCTGCCGCCGGCAATCGGCCCAGAACGGTTCGAATTCCCCAAATTCCTGCAGGATGTTGTGCAGGATCATCGTCAGCCAGTAGACATCCACCGGCTTGAAGGTGCGGTGCTTGAACCCGTCGAACCGGCCCCGGTCCCGCTCCGTAAAATTGCCGATAAACTCGGCGGGGCGATGGTCCATCCGCTCCAGCAAGTCGGTGACTTTGTTGATCACGATATCCCGCCGTCCCCAGGCCATCAGTGCCGCAAAGAAGCCCGCCAGCTCCCGGTCCAGCTTATCGTCAAACGCGTGCATGAACAGCACGGGATCATCTTCGATATAGGAGGGCCGTTCCATGCGCTCGACCCACTGATCGAGCCAGGGCTTCAGGTCCAAAATTTGTGCATCCGACAGCAGGTGTTGAGACATATCGTGGATTCTTGTATACCGGAACGCAGATCACACGGATAATACGGATTTCCGGCGTGGATTTACAGGAGAGCCCGGTCATGTAATAATGACAGGGATGAAAGTTCTGAAGTGAGATAACGACCAGAAACCGGCTTCATTTGGATCTCAGAGAGAGGATTTATCCCATAAAACCCCTCTCAGGTATCTGGAAGGATTTTTGCATTTATAACAGAGGAATACATAACTGTAATTTGCAATCAAAATCGATTGGGTAACCATGGATGTTGAATTTATTGAATATGATGAAGAGGCGCGTAATGCTCTTAAGTCGGGGGTTGATAAACTGGCGGATGCCGCGAAAGTGACGCTGGGACCGAAAGGACGAAATGTTGTGATGGATAAGTCGTTCGGAGCTCCTGAAAGTACAAAAGATGGCGTGGCTGTTGTTGAGGAGATTGAACTGGATGACAAGGTGGAAAATATGGGTGCCACCCTGCTGCGCGAGGTGGCCTCCCGCACCAACGATCAGGCCGGCGACGGTACCACAACTGCTACCGTCATTGCGCAGCGGCTGATCAGCAGCGGCATGAAGCATATCACCAGCGGTGCCAATCCCCGCGAGCTGAAACAGGGGATGGAGGATGCCGCAAAACAGGTGCTGGACCAGCTGAAGGAAAACAGCAAATCTGTTGAAAATACGTCGGAAGTGGAACAGATCGCCACCATTTCAGCCAACGGTGATGAAAAGATCGGCAAGCTCGTTGCCCGGGCCGTTGACGAGGTAGGGCGTGACGGGGTGATTACAGCCGATCAATCGCAGAGTATCGATTCTTTTCTGGATGTGGTGGAAGGCATGCAGTTTGACCGGGGATACCTCTCCCCGCACTTCGTAACCAACCAGCAACAGATGCAGGTGGCTTTTGAAGATGTACTGATCCTGCTTACGGATCAAAAAATCAACCGGCTTCAGTCGCTGCTCCCGTTCCTCGAATACGCCGGGGAAGAGGGCAAACCCCTGCTGGTAATTGCCGAAGATGTAGAGGATGAAGCCCTATCTGGGCTGGTCGTCAATACATTGCGCGGTAACCTGAAGGCGGCTGCCGTGAAAGCGCCCGGCTTCGGGGATCGTCGCAAGCAGATGCTGGACGATATTGCTATTTTGACCGGCGGCACCGTCATTTCCGAGGAGCGCGGGCAGAAGCTGGAACAGGCCGGAACCGGGTTTCTGGGCCGGGCCGCCCAGGTGAAGATTACGGATGACGATACGACAATCATCGGCGGCAAGGGGGAGGAAGACACTCTTCAAGAACGTATCCGCCAAATCAAGTCGCAGCTGGAGCAGTCCACCTCCGATTATGACAGTGAAAAGCTGCAGGAACGTCTGGCCAAGCTGAGCAGCGGTGTTGCCCGCATCCGGGTCGGGGCCGCCTCCGAAATGGAAGCCAATGAACGACAGATGCGTGCCGAGGACGCCGTGAATGCCATCAAGGCGGCCCTTGACGAAGGTATCCTGCCCGGAGGCGGGGTGTCACTGATCCGCGCGTCCGAAGCGATCGTCCCCGATTCCGACCGCTCGGAGGATTACCTGGCGGGCGTGGAGCTGCTCAGGAACGCCCTGACGGCCCCGCTGGAGGTTATTGCCGACAACGCCGGGGAAGAGGGACGTGTTGTGGTCAATACGGTGCGCGAACATGACGGCAGTTACGGGTACAATGCCCGCTCCGAACAGTACGAAGACCTGGTGGATTCCGGGGTTATCGATCCCGCCAAGGTGACCCGGAGTGCGCTCAGTCATGCAGTTTCGGTGGCCGGAGCCCTGTTCACCACCAATGTAACCGTAACACAGCCTGAAGACGACGAAGATGCCGGCGGGCCGCCCGCAGGTGCCGGTGCCGGAGCGCCCGGTGGCGGCATGCCCGGAGGAATGGGCGGCGGTATGCCGGGAATGATGTAATGGCAAGCATTCCGAATTACCTGGGAGAGGGTCATACCTCTCCCTTTTTTATTTTGATTTTGCAGGAAAACTGCCTGCCTGTCGACCGGTTACGGGCCGATCAAATTTGATCTGAGAATAAAAACTCGATGCGTTATACTTGATTTGAATTGCCTTGTCAAATCAAACTGAAAGTGAATGGAAGAAGTTGATGTGATTGTAATCGGAACGGGCCAGGCGGGCCCCTCCCTGGCGGCCCGGTGTGCTTCCGAGGGAATGCAGACGGTGATCATAGAACGGGACAAATTCGGGGGTACCTGTGTGAACACCGGCTGTACGCCCACCAAAACGCTGGTGGCCAGTGCCCGGGCAGCATATATGGCGCGCAGGATGGATGATTTTGGCGTCTCCATCGACGGCGATGTCTCGGTTGATATAAAGAAAGTGAAGGCACGCAAGGACGTCCAGGTCAAAAAATCGACCGAGGGGGTGGAAGAGTGGCTCAGAGGTACTGATAACCTCACGGTCATTGAGGGACACGAACGGTTTGTGGACCAGAAGGTGGTCAGCGACGGCGATCACCGGTTTACGGCTGACAAGATCTTCATCAACGTCGGGGGAAGAGCGTACGTGCCGCCGGGATTTGAGGAGGTCGACTACTGGACCAATTCCGGGATTATGGAGGTCGATTTTGTACCAAACCACCTGGTGATTGTGGGGGGCGGGTATATCGGGCTGGAGTTCGGCCAGATGTACCGCCGTTTCGGCAGCGAGGTTACGATCATCGAGCGCGGCGAGCGCCTGCTCAAGAAAGAGGAGCCCGATATCTCCGCCGAAATTCAGCAGATACTCGAAGATGAGGGCATTGAGTTTCGGCTGCAGGCGGAGTGCCTGAGCGGGAAAAATGAAAACGGCGATATTGTCGTGGATGTGGACTGCGAAGAGGGGCCTCCCAGGGTACGCGGCTCACACCTGCTGATGGCCACGGAACGCCGGCCCAATACCAACGACCTCGGCCTGGACCATACGGATATTGAAACGGATGAACGCGGATATATTGAGGTGGATGATCAGCTCAGGACCACTGCAGACGGCATCTGGGCGCTGGGCGACTGTAACGGCGAAGGTGCCTTTACCCATACTGCGTACAACGATTTTGAGATCGTGGCCGCCAACCTGTTTGATGATGACCCGCGACGGGTTTCAGACCGCATTACCTGCTACGGATTATATATCGATCCCCCCCTGGCACGGGTGGGGATGACCGGGCGGCAAGCGCGGCAATCAGGACGGGAT
>JAWVZC010000011.1:0-25140 GCA_033722415.1 Balneolaceae bacterium
AACCCGTTCCATGGAGCGAATAGGGCGGGCACGGGAAAAAGGCGAGACCAGGGGGTTTATGAAGATCCTGGTAGATGCGGACACCGAAGAGATTCTCGGGGCGGCCATCCTGGGCATCGGGGGGGATGAGATTATTCACTCCATTCTCGATATCATGTATGCCGGTGAGCCATACACCACGATCAGGCGGGCGATGCATATACATCCGACAGTATCCGAACTGATACCGACGACGCTGGGTGAGCTGCAGCCGCTGGAAAAAATGGCAACCTCCCGGTAAGAAAATTGTGCTAACGCTATGGAAATGGAAAAGGAATACGAGCCGCTGCTGGAATATATTGATGAGTATATTTCCCTGGAAAGTGATGAGATCGATATCCTTGCCTCTCTCACGAGAACTAAACGGGTGCGCCGGCGGCAGTTCCTGGCGGAACAGGGAGAAATCTGTCGCTACGAAAACTTTGTGGTGGAAGGTTGTCTCCGCTGCTATCACCTGGATGAAGACGGGAAAGAGCACGTGGTGCAATTTGCCGTGGAGGACTGGTGGATATCCGACATGCAGAGTTTCCTGACCCAGTCGCCGGCCCATTTTAACGTCGATTCAGTCGAACCTTCGGTGGTGATCCAGTTCGGGTACAAGGAGTTGCAGGAGCTCTTCCGGCGTGTACCGAAATTTGAGCGATTCTTCCGGTTGATCATCCAGAACGCCTTTATCGCGACGCAGAAGCGCATAGTGGCCTCTTACAGCAAGGATGCGGGCAAACGGTATATCGAGTTCAAAAATCGCTACCCCGATATCGAAAAACGGGTACCGCAGTACATGGTGGCGTCCTACCTGGGCATCTCCCCCGAGTTTTTGAGCAAGATACGGCGCCGGATAAGCGGCGGGTAAACGTTACTGTATAGGCAGTATTAGGGTTGCAGAAACTTATTGGGCTTTTGTATAACTTGGAGTCTCTCTGGAGTAACTTTGTGAATAGTCCGAACAGGCGTCAATTGTTGCGCAAGTGCAAAATAGAACAGTGTCACCTTTCCAATCTTAAACCAGTTCAACAACAGATCTTAATCTGGTTCATTGGTGAAGATAACACCAGCAGGTAGCTTGCTTCTGCTCACGTAACAATAACACAAAAAGCAGAGGTAGGCTGTCATGAACGCTAATTCCATATCCGAAAAAATACATGAACTGAACGAGATGATCGTACAGGGCAATGCCTTGGAGGCATTCGACAAATACTACGCGGACGATGTCGTAATGCGGGAAAACGAGGAGCACCCCACCATCGGCAAGGAGGCAAACCGACGGCGGGAGGAGGAGTTCTTTCACAAGGTGACCGAATTCCGTAATGCGGAGCCGCTGAACGTAGCCGTTGGGGTGGGCGTCACCATGGTGGAATGGCATCTGGATTATACCCACGAAGAGTGGGGAGACCGGAACTACAGGCAGGTGGCCGTCCAGGAGTGGCAGGACGGTAAAATCACCCGTGAAACCTTCTACTACGGAAGCTAACAGGAGGAATGTGATATGATACATCGAATCCTGCAAACGGATGATGAGTGGTCGTTGACCATGGTACGCGTGGTGCTGGGGATTGTGATATTCCCGCATGGCGCGCAGAAGCTTCTGGGCTGGTTCGGGGGCTACGGCTTCGCCAGCACGATGGACTTTTTTACCGGTACGGCCGGGTTGCCCTGGATCGTCGGCTTCCTGGCGATTATGATCGAGTTTTTCGGTCCGTTTATGCTGATCGCCGGTGCCGGCACCCGTATCTCAGCCGCAGCCATATTCGGGCTGTTTACCGGCATTATTTTGCACTCCCACCTGCAGCACGGGTTCTTCATGAACTGGTTCGGCCAGATGCCGGCCGGTGCGGAGGGCTTCGAGTTTCATCTGCTGGTACTCGGTATGGCTGCCGCACTTTTTGTCTCGGGGGGTGGAAAGCACGCCCTGGACCGGTACCTGCTGAAAAAGCTAACGAAGTGAACCGCCCGAAAGGCTGCAGTCCAAGTGATTGCAGCCTTTTGTTTTTTTAACCCGGAGGAAATGATATATCGGAAAAATTACCCGGCGGTCGGGGAAGTGGCGTTCACATCACTAATTACCGTGAAATTGTGACAAGGGGGGGGTAAAATATTGCAGTTATGATCTCCTCATGCCCCTCCTGCACGGGCAAGAGGGGCATATGAGGAGGTAGGCCGAATACGGGAAAGGAGCAGGTTGCGTCCCGTTCACTTGATTAATTACCAATCGGAATGGCGAGGGGACGCATCGGCGAACCACTGGCTCCCCGCAGCTTCAGGGAAGCGGCGATAAACGCAAACTCATAGACTTTGTCTTTTGCCAGCTCCTCAAGGTACATCTGTTCGATGAACGTTACGCCCCTTTCGGCCAGCAGGTAGGTGTGTACCGGCACCCAGTTGTCGTCGGTTTTTGGGGGAAATGCCTCCAAACTGAGGTTGTCGGCTCCAAGCAGCATCACCTGCCGGTCTTCCACAAGCCACTTCGCAGCCTCCGGACTGATGCCGGGATAGCGGTGCAGGTAGGTGTCGGCATCCTCGTAGTGGCGCGCCTGGCCGGTGCGGATTAGCACGACATCCCCTCGCCGGAGTGAGACGCCCTGTTTCGTAAGGGCCGCTTTGAGGTCGGAAGCGGATACGCGGTAATTTTTGGGAAGAATCTGCATCCCTTTCAGTCCTGCCACGTCAATCAGTACGCCGCGGGCTATGATGGGCGGGATGGTCTCAGCGCCCGTTTTTTTCCACCCTTTGTCGCCGAGATGCTCTTCAGGAGTGTACCCGTTCCAGATTTTACCGTGCAGCCCGAAATGGTTCAGGGCGTCAATATGGGTACCCATGTGGGTGTACATCGAGATGGCATCGCCGGTGTAGCTGACCTTTTTGTTCATTGCCTCGCCCAGCCCGTTGGGATTGTCAACCACCGTACCGTGCGGGGTGTGGGTGAGCCAGTACTGGTAGCCGGGATCCCCGAGGCTGTGAAAGCTCGGCATCCCCACGAAATACTCAACGCTCAGGTCGTACACCTTGCCCGAATTGATACGCGAGAGGATATCAACGATCGATTCCGGATTCATCATGTTCAGGGTTCCAATCTCGTCATCGGGACCCCACGGGCTCGTACCCACACGTTCGGGTTCCTGGGCATGGGCGGTAAGACTGAGGGCGATCATTGCCAGTGATATCGTCAACAGTAATGTACGTGATCTGCTGTTTGAAGGTGTCATTGTTCTATTTTGTTTGGATTAAGGTTGCGGTTGTAAGAGGTAGCTTCTTCTGCAGAATCAGGCTCATTGGTGAATTGCCGATATTATTTGCGCAGTTCAGCGGCTTTTCGGGATATGAGATTATATTGCGGCGGGTTTCAAAATTATCGTCAAAATTGCCCGGGGAGCAGGTACCGGTGATACGGACGCCCCAATAGGGCATCAGGTCGGCAAGGATCGAAAGGCCGGCAGCGCCACCGTTGCTGCCGGTACATGCCGTGATGTCTGCCATTGTGCCGTGTTTTTTGTTGCGATGTCAGAACAGCACAAAGGTGGCATGCCGGCAGGGGAAAAACCTTAAACTATCTTAAGAAATTACCCGGATGAGAGTTCGTTACGAATCGTGCTCAGGAATTCAGGTGTAATGCCGAGGTAGGAAGCGATCATATACTGCGGTACACGACGCTCAATGGAAGGATACCTGGTGCGGAAGTCCTCATAGCGTTCTTTTGCCGTTTTGCTCATGGCGTGTATGGTACGCTCCTGCAGGACGACGTATGCATTCTGGATTTTAATCCGGAAAAAGCGCTCAAGGGCAGGTGATTTATCAAGCAGCAGCTCCAGGTCGCTGCGATCAACTTGCAGAAGGGTACTATCCTCGAGCGCCTGGATAAAAAACTTGGCAGGTGTCTGGGTCAGATAGCTGTACAGGTCGTTGATCCACCATCCCTCGATTCCAAAGTGCAGAATATGTTCCTCGCCCTTCGGGTCGATGTTGTAGCACCGCAGGCAACCATCGGCGATGAACCGCATCTCCCTTGAAACATCGCCCTTGAACAGCAGGCTCTCTTTTTTTTCCAGTTGCCGGGTTTTGAAATATGATCGAATCAGCCGCCGGTCCTCACCATTCAGCTCAACCGACTCTTCAACATGAGATAACAGCTTGTTGATAGCGTCCATAACCGGGCTGCAGGGTATGGTTGGAAAATACAATCGCTCTCAGGGAATATAATAAGTTTCCGTTAATCAGGGCGTTCCTCAAAAAGTAACTGAAGCCTTTTTTTTTGTAAGAAGTATTCCTTGTTGAGTGTACAAACCTCGACGGTGGTCGGGACTGAAGAAGCGATCACCAAAAAATCAACGGCGGTTAGTTAGTTATTGGTTATTAGGAATAGTTATTTGTTTTACCTGATAGCCAATACCCAGTTACAACTAACGAACCTGCCTCTCCGCTGGGTTTGTCCGGGGCTCACAACTCCACAGGCTGTAAGAATCCGGCCGGTTGTTTCTGGTGATTTTTTGGTCATTCAAAAATTGCACACCCCCTTATAAGTCAATGATAAGCTGTTTTGTACAACCAGGATCTTACATTGGCACAAGGAGTCCGCAGAAATGAAAGGTGTTTTGGCCCATGAGAGAGAATTCTTGCATGTAATTGTCATAAAAAATACTCTAAGTCATTGCTAACCAATGAGTTTATAGTATTTAAGGATGCCCTGATTATTGGAGTATCCCGCTGGCTACACCGGGAATTGAGGGGGCGCCCAGTTGAGGGTATGAGGATCAAAGCCTCCACGCAGGGTGGGTTTAACAATCCTGAAATAGGGTGAGACGTCAAAGTCGCGCGGGGCAAACAGGCTGTGATGGCGGATGTGCAGGATCTCGTCGTGCGCCTGCTTTTTGGCCCGGCTGCTGCTTTCGTCGACCTCCAGGTGGGGAAGGATCGGGTACTGCACCGATTGAAACGCAAGTGCAATCAGTGAAGAGCAGATCGCCTTGGTGGGATCGCCGCTGCCCAGGGCCAGCAGCTTTCGACGGTGCCTGCGCGGAACGGGCGGGGTCTGTATCAGGTACCGGGCCAGGTCAATAATATTTTTCAGGTCGTATTGATGCCCGATCCGATCGGCCATATAATTGATGACCTGCGTTATTTCCCACTGCGAGAGCCCAACCGGTCTGCAAATACGGGTGTGCATCTGACAGTATTTGCCCAGCGGCACAGTTCGAACACCCTCGGTCACATCAGCCTCGATAAGCAGCGGGTCCCGTTCTTCAGTTGTGTCACCGGAATTGACCAGCTCATATCCTGCGAAAAGGGCAGCATGCGACCAGGTGGACTGCGTGATATACTTGATGGCCATGCTGATGCGGCTGTTACCATCCACCAGAAGCACATCCCCCGGCTTGAGGGTTGCCAGCAAATCCTCCCGCGAGCAGGTGGATACCGCTTGATCCTCCTCATCCGCAGAGGAAAGATACTCCGCCAGCCGGTATCCGAATTGCTCCAGGAGGGTATTCATAATATCAGCATACTACTTACACCTTTGTATTCCTGATGGCTCCTGTGTTCCGGATCTTACATCGCAGTTTCACCAAAAGAAAATAAAGGAAAACAGAGCCGTTATTCTCTCTCACCTCTGCCTGCGAGGACAACCTTTCACCTTTCACTTTTCCCCCAAATCACAGGTACCGCTCCACCCATGCCGCGGCCACAGACCCCACATATTTGGCATCCTCCTCGTTGGTCAGCAGGTGGTCGGCGTCATCCAGGGAGATAAAACTTTTGGGATGTTTAGCCAGCTTGTAGATGTGGGCGGCGTTGTCGATCCCGACGGTGTTATCAACGGGCGAGTGAAAGATCAGCAGCGCCCTGTCGAGGTTGCGGATGATATTATCCATGGTCTGCTCCGCCAGATCGTCCAGGAACTGTTTCTTGATGGTAAATATACGCCCGGCCAGCATGACGCGTGCTTCCCCTTTCTTTTCGATCACATCCATCTTGTCTTGCAGCAGATGTTTGACGTGCTCCGGATTGCAGGGGGCACCAATGGTGGCAACTGCCTCTACGGAGTCGATCCGGCCGGCGGCCTGCAGGACTGCGGCCCCACCCAGCGAGTGTCCGATCAGCATGCGGGGGCTGAATCCTTCCCGATCCATATATTCCGCTGCCGCCACGAGGTCTTCCACGTTCGAGGAGAAATTGGTATTTGCAAAATCACCCTCACTTTCACCGAGACCGGTAAAATCAAACCGAAAGACGCCCATCCCGTGTTCGGCAAGGGTTCGGCTGATATGGCCGACGGCTTTCAGATTTTTGCTGCAGGTAAAGCAGTGGGCAAACAGCACGGCTCCTTTTTGGATACCCGTTTCAGGGGCATCGATCCGTGCCGCGAGTTTTTCACCCTGGCTGCCTTCAAACGTTATTTTATTGCTGTTCATAACCATTCCATTTGATTAAAAAAACCTCCCCGGGATCAAGCCGGGGAGGCGAATGTTGAATTTATGATTGCTGGGCCTGAATATCCCTGTTCACAATAAATATCAACGGCACGGCAAATGCAAAGTGTCGCAGCAGGGTAACTACCGGCGTCATGGCCGACTGGTTGATACCGGCGACTCCGGCCCCGAGCAGCGGCAGCATGAACAGCCAGACCAGCGCGATGGTCTCACCCGTAACGAAGATAAAGGGGCGAACCCACCAGGGCCCCCATAGGTGAGGTGCGATGGCATTGTAGAGGATCGCCAGCAGCACCCCGTTGCCGTAGTGACCGAAGATACCGTAAACGAAACCGAGCCCGGTTTTTTGTCCCAGTAGTCCCGGGATATCCCACCATTGTCCGGTGAAGATCAGGCCTACGATATCGAAGAGTATGGTTCCCAGCACGCCGGCCAGGATTGCTTTTTTCCAGTTCAGTGTTTTCATAATGGTTTCCGTTTTGTTCCAATTAATTTAACGCCCCAATATTCATAACCGGGACCGGTAACCGAATGACAGGGATTCCCCGATCCTTGTCAATTTTTCCTTTCTTCGATGGCGCCAGATTGCTTTCTGTACGTTGAAGGGGGTATTCCTGTCTCTTTTTTGAAAAAACGGCTGAAATGCGACTGGTCTTCAAACCCGAGTTCAAAGGCGATCTCTTTGGCCATCTTGTCGGTTTTCAGCAGCTGCCGCTTGCCTTCCAGGAGGATGCGCTGGTGAATGACCTCCAGCGGGGTGCGGTGGCCGGCGGCGGCAAATACATTGGAGAGCGTCTTGGGTGATTTGTGCAGCATTTTTGCGTATTCGTGCACCTGGTGATGTTTCCGGAAATGCTGCTCCACAAGCACGTTGTAGCGACGTATCAGATCGGCCTGGTCACGTGCCATGTCGTCCGAGAAGTGCTGCTCACGGGCCAGCCGGGTTCCCTTGATGATCAGTCGTTTCAGCAGCATGCGCAGCATCTCCCCCTGGATATGATCGCGGGTACTCAACTCATCCCGAAACACGGTGAACAGGGTCTCGAACTTTGGCCGCTCGTGATCATTCAGGGAGATAACCGGCAGCTCGGAAGACCCCCAAAAGAGAAGTCCCTCGCATGAGACTTCATGATCATTCTCATGAATACAGTAAAATTCGCGGTTGAAGAAGAGCAGGTACTGCTCACCGGCGGTACTCAGGAATTCCGGTCGCTGAAGCGGGGTGAGACAGGTAATTTGATCCTCGTTCAATTCAATATCCAGGCCGTCGAGCGAAATGGATATCGGGGATGTGCGGTTCCAGATGATTTTAAAAAAATCCCGCTCCCGGTACCTGTTCATGTTTCCGGGATCATCCGTTAAAAACAGGATGCTGTTGAGGGTCGGATCTCGGAATGATTCAAACATCGGGCTCCTGGTTTTCGGGTTTAGCTGATGTTGGGTAAAGCATAATACAAATTGATGGCCGAAATTTTTATAGCCGATTGCACACCTGGTTTTGCGGGTACATCCGGGTTGGGGGCAGAGATTTTTTACAGCTAAAGGATATTATTGCGCAGCCCTGCCTAAGTTATCCCGGTATCATCACCGGTGGATCATTGAGATCACGGTCAGAAGGTTTCGAGCGAATGTACCGGCGTGAAGGTGGCAGGTCGGGTTATTTGGCGGTATACATCTCCGTATCGGGCCAGAATACCAGCCAGGCAAACGCGAAATAATCGCCGTAGGTAACAGGTTCCAGCTGGGTACCTGTCAGCTCTCCTTCCACCGCTTTCCCGGTGATGTTCCACCGGGAGCCGGTTTGCGTATCGTGTACCGCCCCCGACCGGAGTTCAAAAGTGAGCACTTGCCCGTCGACTGTTCTTCGGAACACCCCTGTGGAGCCATCCTCGCGCGATTCTGCAATTTGTGAGGCATCCAGTGCAGATTTGGCACCGTCGAGATGAAATACCACGATCTCGGTTCCCTCAAGCCGGTCGTTGATCACGTGTGCTTCCCGGGTCACGGAGTAGGGATAGGTTTTGGTGGCGTCGCCCAGTTTAACACCGATCACCTTCTCCATCGGGGGCAGCTTGTCTGAAGTGTCGTAATCCACCATCATCGGGCTGTTGTTGATATCGTCGTACCCCGCGTAGGGATTAGCACCGTAACTGCGGCGGTAACCGGTATTTTTTGAGAGCACCTTGCCCCCGGGATAGTTTTCCCGGAACTGTTCAAAGGAAATAATCTGTGAGGGGAGCTGTTCAAGCCGGGTTCCCACGTAATCTCCGACTATAGCCTTGCCGGTAAACTGCTGCCACAGTGTTTCCGTGGAGCGGTCGTACATTACAAGATCTGAGTGCCGCAGGAATCCCGATACCCCGAATTCAAGAACCTTGTCGTCCACACGGCGGTCAAACACCAGTGCTGAGTAGCAAAGCGGGCAGAAGGTAACCAGCAGGGGATCACCGCTTATCCGGTCGTTGACAATTTCGTGCCAGATCAGAATCTGCAGGGGGTATGCCCGCGCTTCTCCCTTATATTCCAGGGCGATGACCGGTTCCTTCTCATCCAGCCAGGATGCAGCCCCGGCGGGATCTTCAAATGACGGATTGTCAATAGAGGGGATGCCGTCTTTCGGGGGGCCTCCCGAACGGAGTTCCGACAGGTCGATCAGGGCCTTGTCGGTATTGGTGTCCCACCCCCGGAGTTTGCCGTCCTGTGCCTCTGCATCGACCACGAGTGCACCCAGTAAAAATATTACCACTGTTACAACAAGGTACTTGAATGAAAGCATAGGTATCTGTATTTATATGGTTTGGTAAAATTCATCAAATCATGAAGCATGCTCAACTGGTTTAAAAGACGCAAGAAGAAGGACACTTCTTACCGATCCAATGACGAATGGATCGAAGAACTGCAGGCTCCGCCCAACGAGGCCGCCATTCAGGATCTCAGGGATATCCTGATACGCGGGTTGAAACCGGCCCTTTCCAAATATGTGGACCGCGAGCTGGAGCAGTTTGTCGAGGATATTGCACAGGATGCACTGCTGAAAATTTTGGATAATGTGGATACCTTCCGGGGGGAGAGCAAATTTACCACCTGGGCGATGAAAATCGCCGTACGCGAGGGACTGACGGAACTGCGCCGCAAGCGGTATGATGATATTTCGATCGAGGATCTGAAACCGGAAGATGACAGCCAGGAGATCTTTTCAATGACGGTAGCTGACGATCAGCCGGGCCCGGACCGCGAAGCACATGAGTCGCACCTGATGGAGACGATGATGAAAATTATCAACGAAGAGCTCACCGACAAACAGAAAACCGCGATCCGGGCACTGATGGTTCAGGGGCTGCCGGTTTCGGTTGTGGCCGAACAGATGGGAACCAACCGAAATGCACTTTACAAAGTGGTGCATGACGCCCGGTTGAAAATCAAAAATCGGTTTGAAATTGAAGGTATCGACCCCGATGAAATGCTCAACAATATGTAACATGTAAGAAGTAACGATTTCAGACCATCAGTTAGTGAGTAGTTTATTTAGTATAATTTCAATTTTAGGCTATGCAATTAAGTAAAGATCTGTTGAAAAAAATGATTCGGATGGTCAAGATGACCAAGCCGAATGAGATCGGTTGTGACGACTGTTTCGAGGACCTGCATGAGTTTGCCGAGCTGGAACTGGCCGGCAAGTCCCCGGAGGAAGCGATGCCTCTGGTCCGCGATCACCTTGATCGATGCGGCAACTGCCGTGAAGAATATGAAGCGCTCCTCGAAGCGATGCAATCCATCCGGCAAAGCACATGAACTGACGGCATGAAGTAAGACCTTTCCCTACCTGGTAGTCTAACAGCAAACGAACACAAAATTGACTACCAGGTTATGCGTACAATAACCATTCTGTTTAGCGTATTTTTCGTTTTACTGGCCTATCAGTTGCCGGCACAGACGTGCAGTTGCGCCGGTGCCCCGCTCATCAGTTCCCAGAGTGTGAGCTCCACCTCGCAGGGCAACCTGCTCCTGGGAATCACCTATGAGTACAATGATATCTCCAACCTGTACACGGGCGATAACCAGCTCGCCAACAGATCGGTCGAGCGCAGCACCCAGTCTACACTCCTGGAGATCAATTACGGCATTACCGACCGGCTTACGGTTTCCGGTACGGCCACATTCGTTCAGAAAGATCGCATCGGCATAGGGAACCAGGCGGCCAATTCCGAGCTGACCACCAGCGGACTTGGCGACGGGCTGGTGCTCCTGAAGTATGTGCTGCACCAGAATACCATCCGCGAGCAGTACCAGCTCGCGGTGGGTGCCGGTGCCAAGATCCCGTTTGGCGTCAGCTCGCTGACCGAAAACGGCATCGCCCTGAACATGGACATGCAGCCGGGGACCGGGGCCTGGGACGGCGTGCTTTGGTCATATTTCTCCAAGACGTTTGCCCCCGCCTCCAACATCAACCTGTTCATGTTCAATACGTTTCGGGCCACCGGTACCAACGAACGGTTCGGCAATAACGACAAGTATGAGTTCGGCAATGAGTGGGTCGTGAATGTGGGAGTTACCGACAAGCTGCTTCCCAAACTCTCGTACATCGGCATGGTCAGTTACCGTTCGACCAGTTCCGACCAGCGCAACGGGCAGGCCCTGCCGAACACCGGCGGCAAGTGGATCAACCTGGAACCGGGACTCCGATACCAGCTCACCCAGGGGCTTTCCGCGAAAGTATCCGGGAAAATACCGGTGTATCAATACCTCAACGGTACCCAGCCCACCACCGCTTACAGCGCTTCCATATCCCTGTTCTACAATTTCGGTAAGCGCATCATTTTTTAACTCTCCAATCCCTAAAGCGATAACACCATGAAATACCTGACCAAATACCTTTCACTGGCTCTGATAGTAATCCTGAGCAGCTGCGGATCGGTTTCCGACAGCTCGTCCGACTCCCGCGCCAAAGATGGCAACACCAATTCCGGCTGGCTAATCCCTTCCGGGGAGGTTGTCGACGGCGGTCCCGGGAAGGATGGCATTCCCTCGATTGACAATCCCCGGTTTTCCGATGCGCAAAATACCGGTTATGTAGCGGATAGCCGACTGGTCACCGGTATCAGAATCGGGGACACCATCAAAGCCTATCCCCACCAGGTGATGGATCACCACGAAATTGTTAACGACCAGGCAGGTTCGACCGCCTACTGCCTGACTTTGTGCCCGCTGACGGGTACGGCTATCGCATGGGATCGCATGATTGACGGTGAAATCGCAGAATACGGCGTCTCCGGCCGGCTCTTCAGAAACAACCTGATCCCGTATGACCGGAAAACCGACAGCCGGTACTCCCAGATGCAGGTGCGGGGTGTAAATGGGTCGCGGGCCGGCAGCGAGCTGAACACCTTGCAGGTCGTGCAGACCACCTGGGCCACCTGGAAAGCGATGTACCCCGAATCGGAAGTTCTTACCACCAATACCGGGTTTAGCCGTAATTACAGCGGTTTTCTTTACGGACGGGGATATTACTCCGGCAATTCGGGCACTCTCTTCCCGGTTCAGCACAGCGATAATCGCCTGCCTACGAAAGAACGGCTGCACGGGGTTATCGCGGAACGTCCCGCCGACGAGGACGCCCGGGTAAAGGTGTATGAAATCGATGAATTCGGGGAGGGAGTGTCGATCATAGAAGATCAGTTCAACGGAGAGGATATTATTATCGTGGGAAGCAGCGACAAGAATTTTGCCGCTTCTTTCAAACCGTTGATGGCGGACGGTACCCCGCGAATCCTCGAGGCTGTGCAGGACGCCCTGCCGGTTGTCATGGAAGATCAGGACGGTAACCGGTACGATATCTTTGGGTACGCGGTTCAGGGGCCACGTGCCGGTGAACGCTTGCAGCGAACGTTCTCCTATACCGGGTTCTGGTTCGCCTGGATTGATTTCTTTCCTGGCCTGGAGCTTTACCAGACGCAAAACAGCTGATTCGGATGCCGTTCCCCCGGCCGCTCCAAAGAACACCGGGGGGATTCTAAGTGCGCAGATATTGTGATTTGCTGGCGAAAGGTATGCTTCCGTTCTGCATCATCCCGTGGGCTTCACAGATAAATGCGGTTTCAGTAACGCTGATAGGCAAAAAAATCGGACCCTGCGGTCAAACGCGTACGGTTTGCAACTCAATTTGCCGAATCCAACCTGCAGGTTTTGTATATTGGTGAAGAAACCAACGGTTTTCACCAGCGGGTATACAGGGAAGTCGGGCAACCCGAAAGTACAGGGACCATGTATCGATCAGAAACTGGAAGGAGTTGCTGGGGACTCTTTTCGGGAAGGGATACCACTTAATGTTTCAATTAATTCAGATACGTTTTTACCCGCTGCTGTTAACGGTGCTGACAGTAACCGGATGCAGCGGTTCGGTAAAGTCCGGAGAGGGTAATACCGGTAACGGGAATGATCTGGAATTTTCAGATGAATGGATTATTCCTGACAATGAGATCCTGGACGGCGGACCGGGCCGGGACGGGATCCCCTCGATCGACGATCCGAAGTTCGCCGAACCCGCCAGGCTGAACTATCCAGATGAGCGGCTCGTGATCGGCATCAGGTCGGGGACCGAGATCAAAGCCTACCCGCACTACGTGATGGATTACCACGAGATCGTTAATGATGTGATCGGCGACTTTTACTACGCCTTGACCTACTGCCCGCTGACGGGCACCGCCATCGCCTGGGAACGGAAACGGGATACGGAATTTGGCGTATCCGGCCTGATCTTCCGGAATAACCTGATTCCGTACGACCGGACAACGGCCAGCCGGTACTCCCAGATGCAGGTACGAGGTGTCAACGGTCCGCGTTCGGGCAGCATCCTGGAACAAGTTCCCGTGGTTCAGATGACCTGGTCTTCGTGGGAAAGAATTTACCCCGATAGCCGTGTGTTGACGACCGAGACGGGGGAGGACCGGGAGTACGACGAAGACCTATACGGGGCGGGCTATCGTGAGGAAAATTCGGGCACCCTGTTCCCGGTGACACATTCCGATGACCGTTTGCCCCGGAAAGAACTGGTACACGGGGTCATCTGGGGCCGTCCCGCCGTGGAAGATGCCGCGGTCCGTGTATTCGTGCTGGAAGATTTTGACCGGGATCTCTCACTGATTCCTCATGAATTTGCAGGCGGTGCCATTACGGTGGCGGGCAGCCGGGAGCACCGTTTTGCCGTCTCCTACTTCAATAGGCTGAGCGACGGTCGTATCCTGGAGTTCGAGGCTGTTACGGGGAGCCTGCCGATTATCATGCGTGACCAACTCGGAAACCGTTGGGATATTTTCGGATATGCGGCGGAGGGGCCGGACCGGGGAACCCGGCTCCGCCCCACATTTTCATACACCGGATACTGGTTTGCCTGGGTCGATTTCTTCCCGAACCTGGAGCTGTTTCGGCCCGGTGACGAGTGAAATATTGAATTCCGAAACAAGAAGGTGAACAGGTGACTGAACATGGCTGCAGGCATCCAACGCTGAGACGCCAAGCCATTACGAGATGAGGCTGCTTACACGATCCTGTCCTTGTCACTCAGGTCGGGAATGGTTCCGTTGTAACCGAAGACCCCCTTGATCAATTTTGTGAGCCATTCCGACTGGTTTTTGACATACCACTGGTCGGCTGCCCGGCGCACGGCAAAACCGTAGGTGGGATACGGGTGGATCGTGTCGGCAATGTTGCGAAGCGTGATGCCGTGCTTCATCGCCAGGGCATACTCGCTGATCAGGTCGCCGGCCTGTTTTCCATAGATGGTGGCGCCCAGGATCTTGCCGCTGAACTTTTTGGCAAATACCTTGATCATTCCGTCGGTGGCGCCGTCGGTAATGGCCCGGTCCACCTTGTCGTAGGGGAAGCGGTATACCTCATATGAGGTGCCCCGCTCGATGAGCTGCTCTTCGGTGGCGCCCACGTTGGCCAGCTCGGGGTCGGTGTAGGTACTCCAGGGTACGTGATCGTGGTCCATCTTCATCGGCATCTTCAGCAGCGCGTTGCTGGTGGCCACCTTCGCCATATGTTCCGACATGTGGGTAAACTGGTACCGGCCGGTGACATCGCCCGCCCCGTAGATATGCCTGACGTTGGTACGACAGCGGTCGTTCACGGTGATTCCGCGTTTGGTATATTCGATCCCGGCATTTTCGAGGTTGAGATTTTGATGGTTTGCCGATCGACCGGTGGCTACCAGCAGGGCGTCGCTTTGCCAGGTCTGTTCTTCGCCGTTTCGTTCGCCCGAGATGAGGATGCGACCCTCATCATCCTCAGAGATACTGTTGATGGATGAGGAGAGTTTGAAATCCACTCCTTCGCGCCGGAGGCGATCCAGCAGCATGCCGGCAAGTTCCGCGTCATCATTGGAGAGAATGCGGGGCTGCATATCAAATACCGTGACCTGGGTTCCCAGTCGCTGGAAGGCCTGCGACATCTCCACCCCGATCGGTCCGCCCCCGATAACAGCCAGTTGGTGCGGCTGTTCGGTCATCTCGAAAATCGATTCGTTGGTGTAATAGGTGACTTCCTCAAGTCCCGGGATCGGCGGTACCATGGCGCTGCTTCCGGTAGCCACGATGATATATCGGCCGGTCACCTTTTTGTTTCCTGTTTCACTTTCGATCGCCACCGTGTGTTCATCCACGAAAGATCCCTTTCCGAATTCGATTTCAACACCCATATTACGGAAAATCTCGGGATCATCGGCTTCCTCGTAGACCTCCTGCCGGGTAGTTCTGACATGTTCCATCACCGAGGCGAAGTCCATCCGCCGGGCTGTTTGATACCCGAATTTCTCCGCTTCTTTGATGGTGTGGGCCATTTTTGAGGCGTGCAGCAGGGTCTTGCTCGGCACGCAACCGGTCCAGGTACAGTCTCCACCCAGTTTTTCCGCTTCAATCATAAGGGTGTTGGCTCCGAAATTGGCTCCCATCCCGGATGATGTGAGTCCCGCAGCGCCTCCGCCGATGACAATCAAATCATAATCGTAATTCATACCGCAACGTTTTTTTTTCTTGTTTTTGATTTTTTTGATGGTCGAATATATTCCGAATCCGAGCAGACCGGCTATAAACCCGTACACCCAGGCCGGGACATTCTCCCCGGCCACCATCAGATAGAGGTAGGCCGAGGACAGAAAAAACCCGGTTGAGATGACCGGCAGTGTGATCGGTTTTTCTTGTTTCCTGTTGCGAACCAGCCAGGCGACCGATGCCGTGAAAAAGGGGATGGCCCCGACGTATATCGCCGCAAAAATATAGGGATTGACGTTGTAGTTGGCCGAAAGTCCCATCAGCCACTCATGTATTGCCTGAAGTTCCATAATAATGATCCTCGATTACAATGAACATTGATATTGCTTTGTCGTTTCATAGATACGGATGCCGCCGGGTGCGATCATCTTACGTTACGATATTGGCACGATGGCAACCGGCGGAAACCACCCGGCTGATGGCAGCCACATTGACCCGGGGGATATACTGCCGGCCCGCAGGCTGAGGTCGTTATCCGGGGTTAAACAGTTGTTTGAAATCGCCGGTTCAGGAATCCCAGCACCAGTCCATATACCAGGTGAACAAGCAGGGTAACAAACATATAGGATACAGCGCTCCGCAGGTAGATCGGATGTTGATTGGGCAGGTGGTGGGCAAAACCGTTTCCAAATAATCCCCACCCGATCAGTGGGCTGTAGACGATCATCATAAAGAACCAAAGGATCAGGGCCAGCAGAAGGGCTTTGCCCATCGAGAGGTCATCTTCAAAGGTGTAAACCAGCACAAAAGACCACAATATGCCGTACCCGAAATGGAGCAGCAGGGAGTAGGCCCGGTTTTCGATCCCGAGGTTATACAGGAACGCCGCGGAGGGGGGTACATTAAAAGGAGCCCAGTGCAGCACGTGAATACTGGCATAAATCAGGGTAAACATCACCAGGCTAGCCAGGAATCCTGCTGTAGTGATTTTCAGACTGATTTTCACTCTTTTTTTTATCACTGGGGGGAGAAGATTAAAGGCTGCGGTTGCTCGACCCGGAGGCTTCCGACTTGCGAAAGCGGCACTGAAGATACACCCCTGAACGTGTCTCCACGTTCAGTTCCGCATTCAGCTGCTGTACCAGGGCGGTTATGATGGCATATTCGCTGGTATCGGTGTTATCGAGTTTGATATCCTCAGGCAGTCCTTCGCCGTAAGCCGTAATTTCAACCGATACGGTGCCGTCTGTCTCGGTAAGCTCGATGGCAATTTTTCCCTCTGTTTCGCCCCTGAATCCGTGCACCGTGATACCGGTCAGAACTTCGTTCAAAAACAGGCCAAAGGGTACGGCCTGGTTGATATTGAGCTGGATATCATCGAACTGGGTTGCCAGGGTGATCTTTTTGTGGTGACCGATATGGGTCTCACAAATATAATCAACAAGTTGCTGCATATACTGTCTCAGATCGATATGGGTAAACGAGTTGGACTGGTATAGCATCTCATGGATGGTTGCCATAGAGTGGATTCGGTCGCGGCTTTCCCGGAGCGCCTGTTCGGGATCGCGATTCTGCATACTCTTGAGCTCAAGCAGGCCCGATATTACGGCCATGTTGTTTTTTACCCGGTGGTGGATTTCTGACAGCAAGACCTCCTTTTCATTGAGAGTGTGTTCCCAGCGCCTGATACTTTTATTAGCCCGTACCGTAACGACCACCCCGATCAATACGAGTATAATGCCCAGTATTACACTGATCCAGAGGCCGCCCCGTTTTATCATAAGGGAAGCGGCCCCGAGCCGGTTCATCAACTGCCGGTTATACCGGTTCCACTCCCTATCCAGCGCGTTATAGCGGGTTACCGCCTGTAAGATTTTGCTGCTGTCCACCTGCCGCCGCCGGGTGTCGTGAACATGGAGCGCGAGCTGCTCCTGCTTCAATTGGATATGCTGCATGCGGTTCCATGCATCCCGAATCCGCTGCACAGCGGGGTACTCGAAAAAGCGATGAGATACAAAAAGCAGTGCCGAAATTTCATTGGGACTCGTGTTCTCAAAATCAAGGGTCTGGTAAATGCGGGTCGGTTGTGCTTGTTCACTCAGTAGTTCGTCGATTGCCCGTTCTAGGCGTTTGTGCACACTAGTAAATTCCCGGTACCGCTGGTACTCCGACGGGGCTCCGGTTCGTCCATACCGTTCGAAATGCGTGCCCGCCTGGTGATGGAGTTGTTTCCAGCGTGCGATAATCGACGTATAATCCCGGGAGGCGGCCACAATAAAGAGGGTAACAACACCCACCAATTTTCGATTTAGATAGAACCGATCGCCTGTTGGGGTCAATACGGAATGTCTGTTCAGTTCAATGTTCTTCTGCCGACTTGTCTATGTAGATAACAGAAGGTACCGTAATCTCCCGAATGCCATCGGTGATGACGCCCTGACGAGGTGTGTACCGGGAGGTTTTTTTGGTACAGGTGTTTGAAAGATGGATGAGCGCTCCCGGCTTCGCGGTGAAGACGTGCCCCGGCTACGCTCGCATTGACTCCGTTGGTCATGGTTGTGGCCAGCCTGCCAATTTCGGCAATCTCTCCCGGCCTTTCCGCATTGGTGGGGGAGATCACTCAATTAACCGGCAGGTATACGTTTCAACCCTGATTTCCCCCTAAGCCTTGCCGGCGAGCCTTGTCCCGCAGATTAGTGCCAAATTCTGGTTATGTTTACGGCCTGGTGATCGTCCGGATCCGTAATATACAGGCCGGATGGCGGCATCAGTAACGAATTCTGAAGAAGTGGACGGTTCGGCGACCCTTGCCACGGTATGGAATTCGTAATTATCTAAATTGCAGTATGAGGTAAGATTATCTTACGACTGGTCATCCAATGACCAGACTGAATTCAAAATGTAAGAACAAGATGGCATTTATTGAGGTTATCGGCCCGGAGGAGGCATCAGGTTCACTGAAAGAGATTTACCGCGAACTCGAGAAACAAAGGGGAAAACTGGCCCGCATACACACCATTCAGAGCCTGCATCCCGAAAGCATTACGGCCCATATGGACCTGTATATGCAAATTATGTTTGGCAAATCGCCACTGAGCCGGGCCCGGCGCGAGATGATGGCGGTCGTGGTTTCCGCGACCAATGGTTGCGAGTACTGCAGGCTGCACCATGGTGAAGCCCTGAACCATTACTGGAAAGATCAAGACCGTGTTGCTCAGCTGGCGGAAAATTACCGGGAACTCGAACTCGATAAGGACGATTTACTGCTGTGCAGGCTTGCCGAAAAACTTACCGCGAGCCCCGGGAAGATAAGCGAGGAGCAGGACATTGAATCCCTCAAAGAAGCGGGACTTACGGACCGCGGAATACTGGATGGGGTGCTGGTGGTAAGCTACTTTAACTTTGTGAATCGCATAGTGTTGGGTCTCGGTGTGGAAACCGATGAAGAGGAAATGTCGGGATATACGTATTGATCACCCTGTTAAACAAATCATATCGCATTTATGTATCGATTAACCGTACTATTGGTAATCATCGTGGTAGGTTTACCCATATATTCCGTGCAGGCACAGGACGGTCTTGTAACTGTTGAAAGCCATTACCCGGTTGAACAAACCGCCGATCGCCTTCAGCAGGCAATGGCAGAGAAGGGACTCACCATATTTGAACGGGTGAATCATCATTTCGGGGCTGAATCTGTTAATATGGAACTCCGTCCCACAGTCGTGTTGATTTTCGGAAATCCCAAACTCGGTACCCCGCTGATGCAGTGCGCCCCGACGGTAGCCGTGGATCTGCCCCAAAAGATGGTGGTCTGGGAAGATGATAACGGAGATGTGATGATCGGTTACAACGACCCGGACTACCTGAAACAGCGCCACTACATTACGGGATGTGATGCCGAATTGAACAACATCGGCGCAGCGTTGAAAACCATTGCAACAGCAGCCGCAGGAAAATAGGACAAGTCAACAATTCAACAATTACTAACCCATGTCATTATCAGAAAAACAGGAAGCACTCTGCAGCGAAAGCAGATGGGATTTTTCCGATCTGTCAGCACTTTACCTGAACTGTACATTGAAACCGAGTCCCCGGCTCTCCCATACCGACGGACTGATCGACGTCTCGAAAGAGATTATGGAGAAAAACGGGGTGGAAACCGAGGTCTTGCGGCCGGTGGATTATGATATCGCACCCGGCGTTTATCCCGATATGACCGAGCACGGGTTTGACAACGACGACTGGCCGGAACTGCAGAAAAAAGTGATGGATGCGGACATACTCGTTATCGGTTCGCCGATATGGCTGGGAGAAAAGTCGTCAGTCTGCAACCTGGTGATCGAGCGGCTTTATTCCTATTCCGGCAATCTCAATGAGGAAGGGCAGTATGCCTACTACGGTCGCACCGGCGGCTGTATCATTACCGGAAACGAGGACGGCGTCAAGCACTGCGCGATGAGTATTCTCTATGGGTTGCAGCACCTGGGCTACGTGGTACCGCCGCAGGCCGACTGCGGCTGGATTGGCGAGGCGGGACCCGGCCCATCCTACCGAGACCCTGATTCCGGCGGTCCCGAAAACGATTTTACCCAGCGTAATACTACATTCATGACATGGAACCTGCTGCACATGGCACGCATGCTGACCGATGCGGGGGGCATTCCGGCGCACGGGAACCAGCGCTCGCAATGGGATGCCGGGTGCCGGTTTGATCATCCCAACCCCGAGCACCGGTAGCGTTTGAAACGCTCGCACCGGCATATCGGTTCGGCGTACAGAAATATGCGTACCCCCGACTAAAGCCTGGTTCGGCAAAAAATCGAGCATTTTACGCCAAAACCGGTATTACGCTGCTTATTAGATTCAGCGATAAATGGATTATACCCGCAATACTGAACAGAGCGGAATAACTATCATGGTAATCAAACGAGTTTAATGGAAGAACAGACGGCATTACAGCAGAAATCGATACTTGACGAAGTTATCAGCGGATTGCGGAAGCCGCAGAAAACGCTGCCTAGCAAGCTATTTTATGATGAGCGCGGATCCGAACTCTTCGAGCAGATCACCCGGCTCGATGAATACTATCTCACGCGAACCGAACTCGCCATCCTGGAAGATCATATCAGCGCAATCATCGATCAGGTCGGCCGGAAGGCGATGCTGATAGAACTGGGCAGCGGTAGCAGCCGAAAAACACGGCTGTTGCTTGATCAGCTGGATCCGGGCGCGGTATATTTGCCGGTGGATATTTCTGACGAGTACCTGCAGGAAATTGTAAGTCAGCTGCGTGAGGATTACCCGGAACTGGAAATAGAACCGATCTGCGCCGATTATACAGCCGATTTTGTCGTACCCGGTACCCGACACCGGGAACAGCGGCAGGTGATTTTTTTCCCGGGATCTACGATCGGTAACTTTGACCCGAAGGAGGCGCGCCGTTTTCTTGAGCATATCCACCGTACGACCGAAGATAATGCTGCCGTGCTTGTCGGTATTGACCTTGCCAAGGAACGTTCGGTACTCGAAGCCGCCTACAACGATAAAAAGGGGGTAACGGCCCGGTTTAACAAAAACATGCTCCACAGGATTAACCGCGAACTGGATGCTGATTTTGAGATTGACAACTTCGCTCACCGCGCTTTCTTTAACGAACGGGAGGGACGCATCGAGATGCACCTGGTTTCGGAAAAAGAACAGTCGGTTGAAATTTCGGGTCACCTGTTCCGGTTTTCTGAAGGGGAGTCGATACACACCGAAAATTCATACAAATTTTCGCTTGAGGCGTTCAGCGAGTTGGTAAGCGGCGGTTACCGGGTCGAAAAAACATGGACGGATGCCAACGATTTTTTTGCCATCGTTTACCTCCGGAAAAAATAACCGCCTGATCCAGCCCGGTTCCCCTGGCCGTTGTCACGCTGTCCACAGAACCAGTAGTTTTTGTGAGCGAAACAGATATACCGGGTTGAAACTCCATGCGAGGTTAAAGACTGGCATAATTCCTACAACTTCACCCCCATATTATTTAATTGATGACCAATAAATCAGAGGTATTTATGCGGTAATTAAATGCAAGTAATTTAGCTACATTACCAAAGCTATTGCATCTCTGCGGTGTTTTTATGCCCATGCAGGATGTTGATAGTACAAAATGGCTTATAACTACCAGATATGGTGTGTTCATTTTTTCAGTGTAGAAAACCCCGACGGTAGCCGGGCCAACGAACCAGCACCTGCAACTTTCACCAGAAAGTCCCGGATATTGGTCTCCCGGAGGCTCCAATCCGGTCCTTGCTCAACCACACCAGGAGGTTTTACCGGAATCCGCTGCCGGGGCTTTCTGGACCTGGGGCGCCCGAAACAACCGGGCGTATCCTTCCGGCCTGTGGATTGGTGAGCCGTCCAGGGCAAACCGGGCGGAGACGCAGGTTCGATATCTGGTAAAACAAATAAATGATTCCTAATACTCGTTTAGTGGTTAGATTCGATGGCAAAGAACCGGGAAATGCCCTCTGGGTCTTCCCGGCTTCCGATCTGGGATTTCGTGCTGGCACTGAGCGTTGATCTGTTGCGAGCTGCACGCAACGGCAGCGGCCTTGCCGGATCCTGAAACAAGTTCACGATGACATAAAGGCTACTTTTTTAACCGCTAAATGCATTCCTGATAGCCAATAACTAACTTCCCGCCGGTGATTTTTTGGATGGTCGCATCGTTAGATCCGATCCGTTCGGTGTTCGATCACACAAAAAAGAGTAATTGTGACGTTTTGAGAAAGCCAAATTACAGGAAGATGACACCCCATCGGGAGCAGTTTTTATGAACGATATTGGAAAACACAGGTATCCCGGTAATCATTGAAATTCCCGGCCACCAACATGCTATATCGAAAGTGTCTGTGGTTATTTATTCTGCAAATTTCTTTTTCAGGCCTTCCAAACCCAGCTGGTATAATCCCTCCAGCGCCTCGCGAATCTCATCAGCATGCTCTTCGGGCACCTCGAAGGTAGAGGACCAGGTGAACTCGGTCTGTTGATCGCCGCTTGCTTCCAGCTTCATGGTTCCGGTATAGTTGTCAATCGGCATTGGGGATTCCAGAATCGAGTATGTCAATTCATAATCCCTGTCGTCGAGATTCAGGAGTTGCTCGGTGACCTCACCGCCGTCTGCCAGTATCAATGTTCGAACCGGACGCTTCCCGGATTGGTTGACCGTGCATTCTGCTATGGCTTCAACAAACTGGTCAAGTTCCCCAAAATTTTTTACTATTTTCCAGACTTCCTGCGGTAAAGCCTGAATGGTCCCGCTGACTTCAACTTTTTGCATAACGATATATTGGTTTCAGGTTAAATGGTTGGATTCTGAACAATTCCCGTATTCACCTTACTGATGTACCGCAAAATCGAAATCTTTCGAACTCGGTTCGTAATAAATTGTTAACATGTTGGCGAACTATTCCATAACGTAAGAAGTTTTGGTTACCACTCTTCCTACTAGTGTGGCTTGCACTATTTTCTGTTCAGAAAATTGATCAACGGTCATTACTCATATTTTCATGAACTTTTTACTGATTTCCGGCAAAGGCGCCTTTGTTGTATTCCTCGTCATATATTTTGCAAGCTGCAGGTTACTGTATGCCGGGAATCTCCACCAGCCCGCTGACAGCAGTCGCTCGGAGCAGCCGCAGCATAAGGTGACGCCGTATGAATCGAATCGTACCGTGGGGCAGCACCTGCTTGCTTTTCCCTCGTACCTGCTGCACTGGGTTACCCGGCCGGTGGGGATGGGGATAAAGTTTGCCGAGGTGAAACTCCCGCAGCTGCTTCAGGGGGAGCGGGGCCCGTACGGTGTCTATCCGCTGTTCGAGCTCGGGGGCAATACCGGGGCGGCCTACGGCCTGCTGCTGTATCACAATCGGTTCTTGCCGTACAATCACCGGGTGCGGCTTGAGGCGCTTTTTGGTTCTCGCCGGTACAACGACTTCGATTTCAGTTATGAGATACCCGGTTTTATCGATCAATCCGGAACGTTGGAGCTGGATGCCACCTATGCCAACGATCCGGAAGAGTCACTGTTTGGCGGAAACCGGTCTGAGACGACCGACCAGAAGTTTTATGCCACCGAGGAAATCGGAACTTCCGCAGAGTACCGAAGAATAGTTTCTCAATCCGTTACCTTCGGGTTTACCGGCGAGTATCGATTGACCCGGGTGATGCAGTCGGAAAGCAGCGAGGAAAATCTGCAGCGCCTGATCCCGACCGGTTTTACCGGTACCACATCGCTGGTTACCACCGGAGCCACGCTCAATTTCGATTTTGCCGGGGGGACCCCGCGTATTAACGGGGGGAGCCGGTACCGGTTTCGCCTCAACTGGAACCGTTCGCTGACCAATGATCGATTTCGCTTCCTGAAATACACAGCCGAGTGGAACCAGTTTGTACCCCTCTTTTTCCTGCCGGATACGAGACGGCTGGCATTCAAGGGGCGCCTGCAGAAAGTGGCCCCGCTGGCCGACCGGGCCATCCCCTTTTACGAGAATCCCAGCCTCGGCAGCCCGTATGATCTGCGGGGCTTTTCGAGCGACCGGTTCCGGGACGACGGCTCCCTGCTGCTTACACTGGAGTACCGCTATCCGATCTGGAATTTTGCCGATGCGGTCCTGTTTGTTGACGAGGGACAGGTATTCAACGATTATGCCGATATCGGGATCAAAGATTTTAACACCAGTTACGGTTTCGGATTTCACCTGATATCAAGTAAAGGGTTTGCATTTCGCACTGAATTTGCGTTCAGCAGCGAAACCTCGCGCGTCATTCTCTCTATTAATCCCAATTTTTAATCCGGTTGCGTACCGTGAACAAGACCGATCGCTTTATACCCATCCTGGGAATGTTGATTTCGCTCGTGTTGGTGAGCTGGGGCTGCAGCACCAGCCGGCCCTACACGCTTTCCCCGGTTAAAACCTTTGATCCCGATACCGCGCGTATTCCGCAGCCCAAGGAGACCGAGGGGTACCAGTACTGGGACCGGATCGACAACACCATTTTCCACCAGCTTGAAAAACCGCTGGACCTGAACAGGACGTTCCGGTTCGCCGGCCGAATGCTGGGCATCAATGGCAGGAAACAGGCGGAAAACGTGAACAAGCTGGATGAAGTGCCGGAGTCAAGCTGGTACAACTACCGCCACTACCACGAGCCGATGACCCGGGAACAGCTTGCACGTGGACCGAATACGGTGGAACCCGACACTTCCGGAATATGGACCATTTTTTCCGCCAAACTGGAGGGCGCCAATCCGGGCTTTTTTATCGAAGACGCCCGTGGCAACCGGTTCCTGATCAAGTTTGACGGACCCAAATACCCCGAACTGACGACCTCCGCTGAGGTGATTGGTACCAAGATCTTCTACGCCGCCGGCTACAACGTGCCCGAAGCCACCATCACCTATTTTGACCCCGACAGGGTGACGGTAGGCGAAGAGGTGATGGTTGAGGAGGGGGGCGATGAACGGCCGATGACACCCGGGGATTACCGTGAAATCATCGAGAACAAACTCCGTACGCCGAACGGAAAAATCCGGGCCCTCGCCAGCTGGTTTGTAGATGGCACCCCCGTGGGACCGTGGACTTTTGAGGGGACCCGCTCCGGGGATCCCAACGACCGGGTGAACCACGAGCACCGGCGTGAATTGC
>JAWVZC010000012.1:0-24908 GCA_033722415.1 Balneolaceae bacterium
GCTTTCAATCGCCTCGGTGAAGATTCGGGCGGTAACAAGAAAACTACGGCGTGCCGGTGGATAGGTGATACCTGTTGGTTGCGAATAACCGGGAATCGGATTGCCATAGAGAAGTTGGAAATCAACGGGATGGTTGAGTGCCCACTCCCGGTAAGCGTGAGCAACAGCGGCAAGTCGTTCTGCGGACGTGGTCAAGTCCGGGTTGTTGCCGGCAGCTTCTATGGTGTCTGCCAATTGTGTGAACGCATCCTTAATCAGGGCTGTGATAAGGTCGTTCAAGCTGGAAAAGTAATGGTAGAGGGCCGATGCTGTCATTCCCATCTCCCGTGCGATGGCTCGTAAAGAAAGACCAGCGGTTCCTTTTTCAGCCATCAATTGCCGGGCTGTGTCTTTGATTTCTTCACGAGTAATGTCACGAATTTTTTCGCGCCGGGAACGTGCCATAATAGAATTCTTACGGCAATAAGTTTATTAAATCAATGTTAAAATTAATTTAACACTGTTATATTAATTTGTCAAGGGATATTATAGCTGTAAAGAATTGTGCGGTCAGTAGAGGGATATAACGGGAAATGAGGCAGCAGGCCGTTCCGGCCCGGACTTCCAGTCCGGATTCCGGCTAGCCGGCCCTTCAACGGGACGCGCCTCGCTCTATATTTTGATTTTACTGGCGACAAGTGGTAAACTGGAAATTGAATTATTGCTAATTCGCGCGCACCTGGCACACTATGGTCTGAACCCGTTTCAACCATCACTTATCGCGATATGGTTTCCCTCCATGTTTTTCGTGTCTGTGGTATACGGATGGCTGGTTCTGAAAAGTGGCTCTGTTTGGGTTGCCGTTGCCTCTCACGGAGTCTTTAACATAGGGATGAACGGCCTGGTTTTTCTAATTCTGCCAGAGGTAATTGGAGTTTAGGCAGCCTGCTAAGAAGGCGTTTCAAGGCGGTCGCGTCTCGCCGCCAGGTTTTCGGTATTACCTTTTAAACTTTCACTCATTATCGTGTAAATCAGCATTCTTACGTGTACCGCATAAGCGCGGGGCCGGTTAGAGGGCTGGTAAGGAATCAATAAACATCTCATGGACTTAAAATTGATCATAACGTGTTATTTGCTTCCCTTGATTTTGCTTTCCCTTTTGACCGGCGGCTTTGATAGTCGGATCAGTACCACGGACAGAACAAAGTCAATAATTACTGATTCAACGCTTCCCCGGCCTGAGGTTGAAGAAGACCTTGATTCTTTGATATCGGCTATTGAAACAATACATCCCGCACCTTTTCATGCCAACCCAAAACAAAAATGGATTCAACTCAAAGAGTCAGTCGTTAATAAATCCCCTCTTACGTATTCCACTTTTTATTCCCAGGTGTTTCGTATTATAGCTCTGGCAAAAGATGGGCATACGGACGCTTACCCAAAGAAGGCTTCTGACACCCGATATGCATTGCCTGCCAAGTTTATTGTTTTCCCGGAGGGATTGTATGTAGTAGCAGCCGCTCCTGAATTAAAACATCTGCTTGGTAAAGAAGTACTGAAGATTGAAGATGTACCTATGGAAACAGCCATGGATAAGCTCAGGGACATTGTTCCTTCAGATAATGAGTGGGGAAAAAAGGAATTGCTGGAAGATTATATTCGCATGCCGGCATTGCTGAAGGCCGTGGGGATCGATAATGAACAGGATGATATTCAATTTACCATGAGGGGTGAAACGGACAGCACCTCGGCTGAAACGGTAGCGTCTGGAGCCGCTGAGGATGCATTGCCGGTAGGTCCGCCTCGCCGCCCGCTTCCCGAAGGATGGATAGATATACGAACGGTGAAGAATGCATCATTACCAGACTGGCAGTAAAATACGGGTACCTACTTTTGGCAAAAATATTACCGGATAAAGATGCACTTTATATTCAACTAAACAGAGTCCTTGAAAATGAATCGGGAGATTTCGCCAAATTTGTATCTGATCTGCCTACTCCGCAATCAAGTACCCTCTCCCATTTAATAATTGATCTTAGGACTAATCGCGGTGGTGACGCCAAACTGTTGCAGCCTTTGGTTCATTACATCATCAAACAGTGGCCATACCTGAAACCGGGAACTATTTTTGTGCTCACTTCTAACTACACCTTTTCGGCAGCTGTTCACCTTGCGGCAGAATTGGAATAAAATACCCATGCCATATTTATAGGTGCCCCCACAGCTGCACCACCCAACTACTTTGCAGATGTTAAGTTTGCGACCCTGCCAAACTCTGAAATACAGGTTGAGATATCATCACTACAATGGCAGAAATCTGATCCGCGGGATAAACGAAGAGCAATATATCCTGATATTCAAGTCCCTTTGGCATGGAATGATTTTGTACATGGCCATGATCCTGCGATTGGAACTATATCTAAATTGGATCCAGAAAACCCGGTTTTGGATCGTGGACTGCGGCCGGTATTCAACTGGTTCAGAGATACTCAAAAGAAAAATGAATAGAACTATATTATCAGCCCCCGACCCTTTAAAAAGGTAACTGTCAAGCAGCCAGTTCTCACCTGCCTCTGGGGTATAACATTTTAATAAATCTTTGGTACAAACCTATCGCTGGCTACCGGGATCGGTGATCAAGCTCGGATTAGCTGCCGGTATCCAAACACCGCCCCCTGTCGAGACAGGTGATCCGGGACATTTCCAAGGCTCAGGCGAACGATTCTCCGTTTAATTGCCGAGTGCTTGCCATACGATAGATAATCAGCACCCGGTTTTTTGAATGCTTTGGATAAAGCTGAACTAAATAAAGACATGTTATCACTACGGAATGATCTTTCCAATGAAGCCGAACGGGTTGATTTAAGGATAAAATGTATGCCTGCCAGTCGATTGAGCAAGGCTTGCAGGATCTTGAGGTAGGTCGAGTAACTTCACATGTAGAGATCAGAAAAAAAGTACCGGCGCAATCAATGACGATCTCCTAAGACGGATAAGGCTAAACCTCAGCCGGATTAAATCTTTAATTACATTGCAGAGGATTCGGGATTTTTGCCTGTCGCTCGTCAGAGCGAAAAAGTATTAGCTGATGAAGTTGCATTTTTGTTATTTACCCAGGTGGGGATTCTGTTCCCGTTAGCCTGATACCGGGTGGATTGAGTCGCCAACCAGGGATCCGCAGCAGTTCGGCAGGTATCTGCCGGATGCGGTTCATGCTGCGTTTACACCCTCCCCTTACATTTCAATCAAATCGAGAAATGGATGCTATGAATACACTCAAGAACATGATGCTGGCGGGTCTTGCCTGGCTGATGATCTCGCCCATGTACGCCCAGTCTGCCGAAGAGTCCGCCGGGACGCCGGTACCGGAAACCTTCCGGATGCAGTGGAACGATTCCACCGTCACGATGCAGAAGTATTTTGTGGTGTTTCTGAAAGCTGGTCCCACACGGAACCACACAAAAGAGGAAGCGGAAAAAATTCAACAGCAGCATCTTGATTATCTCTCGGAAGTCTACCTGCAGGGACATACCAGCATTGCGGGACCCTTTGCCGGTGATGGTGAGATACGCGGTATCGTAATTTATAATACGGCTACCGTGGATCAGGCCAGGGCACTTGCGGAACAGGATCCCGCTGTGCAGGCCGGCAGATTGACGGTAGAAGTTCATCCCTGGTGGGCGGCCAAAGGATCTAAGCTGAAATAGAAACCAAAGACAAAGAGCCATGATAAAGAAAAAAATTCAAGACGAAATTAACGATCAGATCAGGGCGGAGTTCCAGTCAGCGTACATCTACCTGGGGTATTCCGCCTGGTTTGAGTCGAAAAACCTGAACGGTTTTGCCCACTGGATGAAGATGCAGTGGAAGGAGGAGATCAACCACGGGATGAAATTTTATAACCACCTGCTGAGTCGCGGAGGAGAGGTACAGCTTCAGAGCCTGGACGCGGCTGAAGTGGATGTAAATTCGGCCGAGGAGGTGTT
Organism: Balneolaceae bacterium; assembly: GCA_033722415.1. Taxonomy (GTDB): domain Bacteria; phylum Bacteroidota; class Rhodothermia; order Balneolales; family Balneolaceae; genus JAMQKA01. Next base: position 3,966 of record JAWVZC010000012.1, read on the forward strand.
CGAACACGCGCTGAAGCATGAACAGTATATCACCAAGCGGATTCACAAACTGTACACGCTTGCCCAGGAAGAGGAGGATTATCCGCTGAAATCGCTGCTCCACTGGTTTATCGACGAGCAGGTGGAAGAGGAGGATATGACCAGTGACATACTGGAACGACTGCGTATGATTGATGGCCAGGCGGCCGCTCTGCTCGACCTGGACAGGGAACTGGCACAGCGCCAGCCGGAACCGGAAGAGAGTGATGAGTGACGACCGGTACGCCATCTCGCTGATCAGAGCAAATGTGATCAGCCTGGTTCTTTTTGTTCCGCTCAGTGTTCTGCTGTTGTTGCCTCACGGTTTGCTGTGGGGCTGGGCCAAGACCTGGCGGGACCTGACCCTGTTCTACGAGCGCCAGGTTCTGTTTCTATCTCTGATGGCAGCGGGAATAATCGCCCATGAATGGCTGCATGGTATTACGTGGAAATGGCTGGGCGGCAACTCCTGGAAAAGTATCACGTTCGGTGTTAACTGGTCGGCGCTTGCGCCTTACGCACACTGCAAAGAACCGCTGGCAATATCGGTATACCGCTGGGGCGCAGCGGCCCCGGGACTGATCCTCGGGGTGTTACCCTACCTTGCGGGCATGGTTACCGGGTACGGCTGGTTTACCCTGTTCGGGTACCTTTTGACGATTACCGCATCCGGAGATTTCATCATCCTCTGGCTGATCCGCAAACTGCCGGGAGATGCATTGGTTCGGGATCATCCCGGGAAGGCCGGCTGCAGCCTGGTCGTCGATTCCCGGGGACAAGAGGTTTCGAGGGGTTGATTATCCGTCACGCGAAACGATAACCGCCAAATATGAATCTATTCTGAACCATTATAAGGATGAAATTTATTCCCCTTGAGGATTATGAGGAACTGCCCGAAGATGTGATGAAAAAGCGGGCACGTTCGTTTTATGAAGATATCAAACGGCGACGAACGGTCCGGGAATTTTCTGATCGTCCTGTTCCCGGGCAGGTAATCCACGACTGCATCCGGGCGGCCGGAACCGCACCCAACGGGGCCAATATGCAGCCTTGGCATTTTGTGGTGGTGCAAGACGACAGCATCAAAAGCAGGATACGGGAGGCGGCCGAGCAGGAGGAGCATGAATTTTACCAAAACCGGGCGTCGGATGAGTGGCTGGAAGCCCTTGAACCGCTGGGCACCAATCCCGAGAAACCGTTCCTTGAAGAAGCCCCCTGCCTGATTGCGATTTTTGAACAGCGGTACGGTATCGATGAATCGGGAGAGAAAAACCGCCATTACTATGTCAAAGAATCGGTGGGGATCGCCACGGGAATCCTGGTTACGGCTCTGCACCGCGCCGGTCTCGTCACCTTGACCCACACCCCCAGTCCCATGGGTTTCCTGAATAACATCCTGGATCGCCCCGAAAATGAGCGCCCATTCCTGCTGCTGGTGGTGGGATACCCGAAGGAGGGGGTTAAGGTCCCCGACCTCTCGAAAAAAAGTCTGGACGAAATTGCCACTTTTATATAGCCTGTCCCGGTACGGAGGTCAGTGGGCTCTTTGTCTTTTACGATGGCAGCGATCCCGCCGCGGGGGGGCATCACGCTTCGCCGATACCTGCCGTCGATATCGGATGTAACTCTGCCGTTTTATAAACATCAGCCATCGAAATACATTCCGGGATCCTGCCTAATAAACAGGTCCCCCCAGCGTTAACTGTTTTGATATCGGGTCTGCTGCAGGACGAACAATTTTTTTGATCAATATATTGGTTATGAATGAATCTGATACCGGGAACAAATCCGGAAAAAGCGGGAAGTGGTTCGGGAAACGGGACCTCATTGAGTGGACAGTCATCCTGGCTGTCGGCGTTGTGCTTTACACCACCGGCTGGCACACGGAGGTGCTCGGACGGTTGCAACAGGCGGTGTTGTGGACCGGGCTGATCCAACCGGATACCGAGCTGGCAGAAGCGGAACACCGTTCCGTCAGCATGGACATGGACTTGCTGACACTGGATGGCGGTGAGCCGGTAAACCTGTCTGAATTCAGGGGCAGGGTCATATTCCTGAACTACTGGGCTACCTGGTGCCCGCCCTGTATTGCCGAGATGCCCAATATCCAGTCGCTGTATGAACGGTATCGGGATAATAGCGGGATCGCTTTCGTCATGGTTTCAACAGACGAGGAGATCGAGAAAGCGGAAGCATATCTTGAAAGAAAGGGGTATACCTTTCCCGTTTACCGCCTGGCGGCCCCCCGACCGCGCGACCTGCGCAGTACGGTGCTTCCAACCACCTTTGTAATAAGCAAATCGGGAGAAGTGGTTGTCAAAAAACGGGGAATGGCCAACTACAATACCCGCGATTTCCGGCAACTGCTGAACCAGCTTATTGCCCGCTGACATCGAAATGGGCCTCCTGCAGATGCACCGATTCCCAGTCAGTTGATCTTATCAAGCAGAATTGCTTTGAAAAAACGATCATATGTAGTTTATTGCTGAACTGGATAATAATCTTAGGGTACTTTCAGCAATACTTTTTTCGGGTTACTTGTTATGAATTCAAGAGACGTTGATCATACATCATCCCTGATCAGGTGTTCCGTCGACATGAACGGGCAGTGGCGGGAGCTCCCCGATCGACTTTGCGAGCTGCTGGAATACAATCCCGAGGAATTGGCCGAAATCCCCTTTACGGAACTGCTCCGGCCGGACGAACGGGATGAATTCCATTCCCGGTTTTTTCAGAGGCTCAGGGAGGCCCAAACCGACACCGTCCAGGTAATTGCCAATATACATACCGGGGGCGGTACACTCCTTTCACTGCCGGTTACGGGGGTGCTCATCCGGGACAGCAGCGGAAATCCCCGGCATATCCTCTGCCTTATCCGAAACGATTCCGAGCGCGGCAATGGCACGGCGAAGATTCAGGAGGAGCGCCGCAAATTTGAATCCCTGTTTGAGCATAATCCGAATCCCGTCTACCAGTTTGACCTGGAGGGAGATTTCGTCGCTGTTAATGACAAACTGGTCAACTTTACCGGGTATTCCCGCGAGGAGCTGCTGCATGCGAATTTCCGGGATTTTGTTGTCGAGGAGGATCTGGAACGAACCATCAACCACTTTGAGGATGCTGCGGCGGGCAGGGCCGGTGAGTATGAGATACAGGTCCGGGTTCGGGGAGGGGAGACACGGGATATCAGGGTGACGAAGTTTCCAAAGTATGAGGGAGAAAAAGTAACGGGAGTGTTTGGTATTCTGCAGGACATTACCGATCAGAAACGCCGGAAGCGGGAGCTGCAAAAAAGTGAAGAACGGTTCCGCCTGATGTTCGAGAATAATCCCAACTCGGTAATCGCACTCGACAGGGAGGGGAAATTTGTGGAGGTAAACCGGGAGTTCGAAAAACTGTCGGGGTATACCGGCGAGGAGCTGAAAGAGAAAGCGTGTGAACCCTTCATACATCCGGATGACCGGCCGGAATCACGGGAGCATTTTCGGAAGGCCCTGTCCGGGGAGATCCAGGTAAATGAAATACGGGGTATAACCAGGGAGGGAGACCAGCGGCTGGTGAATGTTAAAACGTTCCCGGTCGATTTTGATAATGCAGACCGGGGGGTATTCTGTATTTGTGAGGATGTTACCGAGCAGCGGGTGGCCACCGACCTGTTGAAGCGGAGCGAACAGCGGTTCAAGTCTTTATTCGAACGCAATCCCCACGCCGTTTACTCTTTCGACCTGGACGGTAATTTTGTGATGGCAAATCAGTCGCTGCGTGAACTTACAGGATACGACAGGGAGGAACTTGAAGAGATGGATTTCCTGCCGATCGTTCATCCCGAAGATCGTGACCTGGTCTATGAAAAATTTACGCAGGCCGCCACTGGCGATCCCCAGACGTATGACGCGCGCGGTATTAAAAAGAATGGGGAGATATTCGAAGTCCAGGTTACCAATCTGCCGATTTATATTGACGATAAAATTGAGGGCGTTTTTGGAATTGCCCATGACATCACCAGCGAAAAAGAGGCACTCAGAAAGCTGCAGGAGAGCGAAGAGCGATGGCATCGCCTGGTAGAGGAGAACCCCCAGCCGGTCCAGATTGTAAAAAACGGGAAGATCGAATTCATCAATGAAGCGGGGGCCAGGCTCTACGGGGCTTCCGACCCTGATGAATTGATCGGATTGTCGATCCTCGAATTTACTCATTCCGAGAATGAAGACCGGTTAAAAGATCGCAAGGAACGGCTCGAGCAGCAACACCATATTGAACCGGATGAACACAAAATTGTACGACTGGACGGGCAGGAGCGCTACATCGAGGCCCATTCGATCCCGATTAAGTACAAGGGAGAAAACGCAATCCAGACGGTAGTGCACGACATTACCGACCGTAAACAGCGCGAAAAGGTGATCAGGGAATCACTCAGTGAGAAAAAAATACTGCTGCAGGAGATTCATCACCGGGTAAAGAACAACCTGGCGGTAATTTCGGGACTGCTTGAGCTGCAGGCAATGAATTCCGATGATGACGCCGTCGCAGACACCCTTCGGCAGAGCCAGCTTCGTATACAATCGATGGCGATGATCCATAAAAAATTGTACCAGTCGGAAGCGCTTTCAAATATCGGGTTCGACAAGTACGTGCAGGAGCTCGTCCAGACAATAAAACAAACCTTCAACTTTGACAACAAAACGATCGATACTGCCTATGAGATGGAGTCGGTGAACCTGAATATCAACCAGGCGATACCCGCGGCCCTGATTATCAATGAACTGGTGGCCAATGCATTCAAACATGCATTCCCGGGCAGCCGCGGGGGTACGGTAACCCTGCACCTTACCCGTTCGGGTGAGCAGGTGACACTCAAGGTGGCCGATGACGGCGTGGGCGTGGACCCCGATTTTGATCTCTCCTCCCAGCAAAGCCTCGGCATGACACTGATCGACACCCTTACCAAACAGCTGGAGGGAGACCTTGAAATAGATTCGGACGGGGAGAGCGGAACGGAAGTAACGGTTCGATTCAGGATCGCCGGTTAACCCGTATAATTCACGTAGTTCGCAGCCGACACACTGTGGCTTTCAGGTCAGTATTACAATCAAGGAGACTTTTAAAAACTTTTTTAATTCCTCCTGTATACAGGGGACGAGGTAGTTAAAACGGTGGTATTTCGAAGGTTTCTCACAGTACCTTACGGCACACCGTCATTTCACCGAACCCTTATTCAATAGGAACCGCTATCCCGCGGAGGTTGTTATTGCGGTTACGCAAAACGATCCGCCAGCCTGTTGATCAGGTAGCTGCTCTCCTCGAGCGCCTGGGTGGCGAAGCTGCCGAAGAAGTCGGTGACCGCTTCAAACTCCTTGATAAATCCCTGCTTATCATCATTCTTGACCATTTCGGCTAGTTTCTGGTGGTGTTCAAAGAACGAGAGCAGCAGGTCCCGGCGCTCCTTGTTGGCAAACACGATGTCGGCATAGAGTTCGGCACTCTGGGCGAAAATACGTCCCGTCATCATCAGTTCCGCCCGGTATATCGGGCTGGAGTAATCGAGTATATCCTTCGGTTTGAGGTCGTAGCTTTTCATAAAAGAACCGTGCAACAGGGCTACAAAGTGGCGCAGGCCCTGCACCAGGTGCATCACGTGGTCGTGCTTTCCGGGATCGGCCTCGATGATCTGCATGCCCCACAGTTCGCACTGCTTTTTAAACCAATCGGCCTGTTCTCCCTCCCGGGCCGGACAGAAAACCATAAGCTGCTTCGACAGGTTGTGAACATCCGGGCCGTGCATAGGGTGCAGCCCCAGGACAGGTCCCTCGTGCCGTTCCAGCATCACCCCGATGGGATCTGTTTTATTGCTGGTGAAGTCGGCAAGAATGGTATCGGGCCTCAGTTTGGGGGCCAGTCGTTCGATCACATCGGCGGTTACATTGATCGGAACCGTCACGATCGCCATATCCAGTTTGGGGACCATTTCCTCCAGTTCGTGCCAATTGTGCTTATCGATCCGGTAGACCTGGTGCCCGGTTTGTTCCATGATGCGGCAGTAGAGACTGCCCATTCCGCCTTCGGCTCCCACAACCAGAATATGTTTGGGGGCTTCGGTGGCGCGGGGGAACTCCCGGGTCGACTGACTGGCGCGGGATGAGGACATGATCATGCGAAGGAAATCTTCGGCCCAGTCGGGATCGAGCTCGCGTTCTTCGGCCTGCTGCCGGAACGACTCTGTTTTGGCGTCTTCTCGGTGAGCCACAAATATCGGCAGGCGATTCCTGATTTTTTTGTCCAGTACCGTATTGACGATTTTGGTTCGTTCTGCCAGCAGGTCCAGGATCTCCTTGTCGATCTCATCGATCCGTTCCCGCTGGGGGGTGAGTTTCTGTTCTTCTGGTGTCATTCAGCAAGGGGTGTTAAGGTCAAAAAAAGTATTAACTTGTTCATATTGCGGGATTGAAATTTTACTGTCAATTGGTCTAAAAATATGTGATTTTTGGAGAATGATAAGCATCAATTTTTGTTGTGTTGTGATCGCCGTAGTTTACGGCGGTCTTTGCAGAAGATTGCACGATTAACCGATCAACAGCCGCAACGCCACTAACCGGACAAGGAAGCAGAATTTACATGTCCCATTTCGATCTACAATCCCCGTTCCCCCCGGCCGGAGACCAGCCCCAGGCGATTAACGAACTGGTGGAAGGTCTGGAGCGCGGCGATCAATATCAAACATTACTTGGCATTACCGGTTCCGGTAAAACCCGGACCGTGGCCGATGTGATCAACCAGGTGGAACGACCCACACTGGTTATGAGCCACAACAAAACCCTGGCTGCACAGCTCTACCGGGAGCTCAGCGATTTTTTCCCGGACAACCGGGTCGAGTTTTTTATCTCCTATTACGACTATTACCAGCCGGAGGCGTATATTTCTTCGCAGGACAAGTATATCGAGAAGGACCTCTCGATCAATGACGAAATTCAGCGGCTGCGCCTGCGGGCTACCAGTTCGCTGCTTTCCGGCCGTCGTGATGTTATCATCGTGTCATCGGTAAGCTGCATTTACGGTATCGGGTCCCCGTCGGAATACGCCAAGCTGATCATCACCCTTGAGCAGGGAATGGAAATTCCGCGCAACACGCTGCTGTATGACCTGGTGGACCTGCACTACACGCGCAAGGATCAGGATTTTGGCCGCGGCACCTTCCGGGTGCGGGGCGATATTGTCGACCTCTACCCGGCATATGCCGAGGATGGCTTGCGGATCCACTTCTGGGGGGATGAGATCGAAAAACTGGAGATATTTGACGTGGATTCCGGGGATGTGATCGATACGGTGCAGGAGTTTCGGATCTATCCCGCATCCCACTATGTAACCACCCAGGATCGGCTGGAGCAGGCGATTGAACAGATCAGGGAGGAGATGCACTGGCGTGTGGAAGTACTCAAGGATGAACAGCGGTTCCTGGAGGCAAAACGACTGGAGCAGCGTACCCTCTTCGATATCGAGATGATGCAGGAGATCGGGTACTGTTCCGGCATTGAGAACTACTCCCGCTACCTCAGCAACCGGAAACCGGGCGAACGTCCCTACTGCCTGTTCGACTATTTTCCCGATGACTTCTTGCTGGTGGTGGATGAGAGCCACCAGACCGTGCCCCAGATCTCGGCCATGTACGGCGGTGACCGATCCCGGAAGATCGAACTGGTGGAGCACGGGTTCCGCTTGCCTTCGGCTTTGGATAACCGCCCGCTTACCTTCGAAGAGTGGGAATCGCTCGTGAACCAGTGTATTTTTGTCAGCGCCACCCCCAGCGACTATGAACTGGAAAAAAGCGGCGGGGTGGTCGTGGAGCAGATTGTACGTCCCACCGGCCTGATGGAGCCCGAAATTGAGGTGCGGCCGGTTGAAAACCAGATCGACGACCTTATCGACGAGATACGCGATCGCGTGGAGCGGGGAGATCGCGTGCTCTGTATTACGCTTACCAAGCGGCTTAGTGAAGAGCTCAGTGAATACCTTAAAAACCTCGGGATTTCAGCGGCTTACATGCACAGCGAACTGAATGCGCTGGAACGGGTGGAGATCCTGTACAAATTTCGCCGCGGTGACTTCAACGTACTGGTGGGCATCAACCTGCTGCGGGAGGGGATCGACATCCCTGAACTCAGTCTTGTGGCCATCCTGGATGCCGACAAGGAGGGCTTCCTCCGTTCCGAAACCTCGCTGTTCCAGATTGTGGGACGTGCCGCTCGCAACGTGGATGGAAAGGCAATACTGTATGCTGACAAGATCACCGACAGCATGAAGACCGTAATCGACGAAACCGAACGGCGGCGAAAGATTCAGATAGAGTATAACGAGGAGCACGGAATTACACCGAAAACCATTGAAAAGGAACTGAAACCGCTGGTGGATCCCGCCCTGATCTCTGCCCAGTCGTTTGATCTTGACGAAGAGCAGGCCAAAGAGGAGGAAGAGGCCCTTGAAGTGGTGAAAGTGGCCGAGGATGGCATCAGGTATAAGGCCAATCCGGCCATGAAAGAGGTTACATTTGAAAACAAGGAGAATTTTCTCGAATATCTACGTGATTCCATGTACACGGCGGCCAAGAACATGGAGTTCGAAGAAGCCGCGCGGATCCGGGATCAAATAGAGCAACTGGAACAGGAACTGTAGCGAACCGGGATAAAGTTATCGCGTATCTGAACGTCCGATAACGATTAACTGAAATAAAACAATTGGATATTTTGAAGAGCACAATCACGTACCTAAAGAGTTTTATCAAAGACAAGGATGTCGCATCGGTAACTCCCTCCTCCAAACTGCTGATTCGACGCGTATGCGGGCCGATCGATTTTGAAGAAGATAATGTCATCCTGGAATACGGGGCGGGAACGGGGGTATTTGCGGAATATCTGCTGGAGCGCCTGACATCCGGGTCGAAACTTGTGCTTTTTGAAACCAACGAACGGTTTTACGAAAAATTGCAGGATATCTCCGACCCGCGGGTGGAAGTCTACAACGAGAGCGTGGAACACGTGAAAAGCAGGCTGAGAGAGCGGTTCCTCGGGCAGGTGGACTATATCATCTCCGGCATTCCCTTCTCGTTCCTGGAGCCCGATACGAAATCTTCCATCCTGACGCAGGCGCGTGAGATGCTCAGGGAAGGCGGGAAATTCCTGGCATACCAGACGTCGGGACACCTGAAAGATCCGCTGCGGGACGTGTTTGGGACCATCAGCACGCAGTTTGAGTTTATGAACGTCCCTCCGATGGTGGTATACGAGGCAACAAAGAAGTGATTGGTCACAGATCAGCCGCGATGACCCACCCCCTGCTACAGTTCGCTTATAACAACAGGCGTGACGCCCCCGGCCGGTACCGATCGAATATAATAAACCGCCGCTGCGGGGTGAGATCTCCTGGATATGTTCGGGGATGATTGCAGGTACAACACGACAAGGAAAAGAAGGGAACGAACCCGGATTTTTCACCAAGAAACTTGTTTTTTCAGCAAGGCGTAGGTCAAATGACCGCGCAGACGTACGTCGGTACGTTTAGCAGGCGATTTGACCTGCAACGCAGCACAAGGGCAAATTTCGCAGCCTTTTACAGCCTGTATTGATAATTAAATGGTACAAGTTTTTGTCATCCAAAAAGGTACAGGATTATATCAAAAAAACTTGTGAGAAATCCGGGTTAGTGCACCTTTGCCACACTGCGATGCGGTATTGCATCAGTTCTGGCGATCCCGGGTATCTTTCTCCTTTATCCGGGCTGCCTTCCCGCGACGTTCACGCAGGTAGTAGAGTTTTGAACGTCGAACGTCGCCCCGTCGCTTCACGTCAATTTTGGCAATAAATGGGGAGTGAATGGGGAAAATACGCTCCACACCAACATTACCGACGGAGATTTTCCGCACATTGAAGGTTTCGTTGGCACCGCTTCCGCGCCGAGAAATGACCACGCCTTCAAATTGCTGAATACGTTCCTTGTCTCCCTCTCGCACCCGGTAGTGTACGTTTACCGTATCACCGGCTTCAAAGTCGGGAATATCTTCATTTACTAACGTCTGTTCGACAAGTTTAAGCTTATCCATTGTTCTCTGTTTTGTGTTCTTTTAAAAATTTCTTGTAAATGTCAGGTCGTTGCTGCCTGGTTCGCTGCAGTGACTGTTCATGCCGCCACTGTTTCACTTTTTGATGGTCTCCGGACCTCAGGACCTCCGGCACCTCCATACCCCTGTACTCCGCCGGACGCGTGTACACGGGCCCTTCCAGCAATCCATCGTTCTGGAAAGAGTCGTTCAATGCACTTTCAGCATCACCGAGTACGCCCGGCAACAGGCGCACGATGGCGTCTGTCATCACCAGGGCCGGCAGTTCCCCGCCCGAAAGCACATAATCTCCAATGCTGTACTCCCTGGTAATCAGGGTATCGCGCACGCGCTGATCGACGCCTTTGTAATGCCCGCATAAAATAAGCAGATTTTGCTGAATTGAAAGCGTGTTTGCCGCATCCTGGGTAAACGGAACGCCGTCCGGGGCGGTAAAGATGATCTCATCATACTCCCGCTCCCCGGTGAGCTTTTCGATGCAGGAAAATATCGGCTGCGGGGTAAGCACCATGCCGGCGCCTCCTCCGTACGGGTAATCATCCACCTTGTTGTGCTTATCTTCGGAGTAGTCGCGCAGATCGTGCGTATGAATCTCCACACGCCCTTTTTCACGGGCATTGCCGATGATACTGTGATTCAGCGGGCTTTCCAGCAACTGCGGAACGGCTGATATGATGTCAATTCTCAACATCTGTTATACTATATCCCCTCCAGCTGTTCCAGGTTATGGCATTTTACGACCTGTTCCTCCTCGTCGACCAGCCGGATATATTCGTCGACGAACGGAATTAGCATATCACGGCCTTTTTTCGTGGCAACCTGTAAAATGGGGTGTGCCGGATTGTCGATGGTGAATGTTACCTCACCGAGCGGCTGGTCCCGGGTATCCAGGACCTGAAATCCGGTATAATCTGCCGGGGTTTCCGTTTGGTCCAACAGCGGTTCGGCTACCTGGCGGCTGACATATACCGGGAAGTTTTTAAGTTGTTCCGCCTCGGTTCGATCAGTAACGTGCTCAAATTGTACAAAGAACGAGAGCCGGTTGCCGCTGGTGTCAACGCGAACCGACTCGATGCGTGCGGGGACCAGGTCCCCCCTGCTGTTTTGCAGGTAAACAAGATCATTCTCGTCAAAAAGATCCGGTGCCTGCAGCTCGGAGATAATAAGCAGTTCCCCGTGCACGCCGTGTGGCCGGTTGATACGGCCCACGAGAAGGTACTGGGTTTCAATAGGTTCCAGCATCACACTTCCATGGTTGCGGTGTGCGGCGAACTACATTCGGGTTGAGCCGGACGGTTACTCTTCCTCTGCCTCGCCCTCACCCTCCTGCTTGGCCTCCCAGGCCCGCTGCACGGTAACGCGATCTTCATCATCCGGGACAAATCCTTCCAGCTCTTCGAGCGGCGTATTCTCAATATGATCGATCGCTTCCTGTGCCAGCATATCAGTTGAAACCTTGGTTTCCGCTTCCGGTTGCGCTTCCTCTTCCTCGTCAGCTTCCGCCTTCGCCTCGGTTTCTTCCGACTCTTCGGGTTCGTCCTGTTCCTCTTCCGTTTCCGGTTCGGCTTCGACTTCGTCTTCGGTATCCGTATCCGTATCCGTTTTGGCCTCCGCCTTTTCCTCTTCTTCAGGTTCCGCCTCCACTTCAGCTTCAGCCTCCGCTTCTTCCGCCTCTGCCACTTCTGTTTCGGGTTCTACGGATGAAGGCTCTTCGGCTTCTGTGGTGGCTTCCTGCTCGTCCGCTGCCTTAGCTTCAGCCTCAGTCTCGGCCTCGGCCGTCGCCTCTTCTTCGCTTTCCTCTTCTTCCTTTTGGGCGGCGGCAAGAGCTTCCTTCTTGGCTTTTTCCTTCGCGGCTTCTTCTGCCTTTTTCTCGAGTTGTCGCTGGTACTCTTTCTCTTCCGCTTCAAGCAGGGCACGCCGCTGCTCTTTCTTCGAAGGCTCTTCCTTGGCTTCTTCGAGCTTTTCGGCTCGTTTTTCACGCCATTCCTCCATCGCTTCCTCGATCTCTTCTTCCGACTTGCCCCACCTGATCAGGTGCATTTTATACATCAGCCCCTGCTTTTTCAGGATAGAGCGTACCGTATCACTGGGTTGTGCTCCCTTTTTCAGCCAGTGGATTGCGCGATCCTCATCAAGTTCCAGCTGGTTCTGTGTCGAAAGGTTGTAGAACCGTCCCAGGTCTTCCACAATCCGACCATCACGAGGTGAGCGGCTGTCGGCCACCACAACGTGGTATATAGGACGCTTTTTACGACCTCTTCGTTGTAATCTAATTCTCAGCAATGTTTCTTTCTCCTAGTGTTTTGTTTAACAATTTATTTTTTTGAGGATTACGTCGGAATCTTGCGCAATGCATATAGCAAATCAGTCAGCCTGTTCGGCTAAAAAACAGGATGACTGTTGTAAAAACCGTTATGAGTACTCAATACACTCAATAAGCCATTTCTTATCTGCCAAACGGCATGTTCTTCATACCTCCGCCACCCATGCCGCTCATCAGCTTGGCGATGGATCCCATGCCGGAGAATTTCTTCATCATCTTTTTCATCTGGTTGAACTGCTTGATCAGGTCGTTGATCTCGCGCACCTTGGTGCCTGATCCCTTGGCGATGCGGCGGCGCCGGCTGGCATTCAGAATTTCCGGGTTGCGTCGCTCTTCCGGGGTCATCGAATCGATAATTGCTTCGATCGGTTTAAACGCCTCATCATCCAGCTCCTGGTCTTGCAGGGCCTGGCTGGCGCCCGGTATCATGCCCACGAGATCGGTCAGGCTGCCCATATTCTGTATCTGCTTGAGCTGATCCCGGAAGTCCTCCAGGTTAAACTCATCGGATTTGATCTTTTTTTGCAGCTTCTGGGCTTCTTTTTCATCGAACTCTTTCTGGGCCTTCTCCACCAGGGAGACGACATCCCCCATCCCCAGGATGCGCTGGGCCATCCGGTCGGGATAAAACGGGGAGAGGGCATCGAGCTGCTCTCCGGTGCTTACAAACTTGATCGGCTTCTGTACCACGTTCTTGATGGAGAGCGCAGCACCGCCGCGGGTATCACCGTCAAGCTTGGTAAGAACAACGCCGTCGTAATTGATGACTTCGTTGAATTCCTTTGCCGTGTTAACCGCATCCTGTCCGGTCATCGAGTCCACAATGAACAGCGTTTCATCCGGTTCCACCGCCTTTTTGATCTCGGCAACTTCATCCATCATCTGCTCATCCACATGCATGCGCCCTGCCGTGTCGATAATGACGGTATCGAGCGCCAGGCTTTTAGCCATCGACACCGCTTCCCGGGCAACGCGGACGGCATCCTTCTGTTCGATTGAGTAGACCGGCACATCGATCTGCCCCGCCAGGGTTTTCAACTGGTCGATCGCCGCCGGGCGATAAACGTCGGCAGCAGCGAGAATGGGATTCCGGTTGTTTTCCCGCTTCAGGTAGCGGGCCAGTTTGGCAGAGAATGTCGTTTTACCGGAACCCTGCAGGCCGGCGATCAGAATAACGGTCGGGGGCGTGTGGGCAACGCTGATATCCTCACGCTCCTGTCCCAGCACGTTTACCAGTTCATCGTGGACGATCTTGGTGAACTGCTGTCCGGGATTTACCGCCGTCAGCACATCTTCACCCATCGCCCGCTCTTTCACCCGGTTCGTGAACTCCTTGGCGACCTCGTAGTTGACGTCGGCATCAAGAAGGGCGCGGCGAATCTCGCGTACGGTCTCCGCTATGTTTACATCGGTGATCTTCGCTTCGCCCTTTAGGGACTGAACCGCTTTCTCCAGTTTTGACGAAAGATCTTCAAACATAATGAACTGATGTTCTCTGCTGGTTGCATGTGATAAAAAATGCCCCGGTACTAAGGGGCGGGACAAAGTCTCGTAAAATAAGGACATTAGATGCTATTTTCAACAGAATAAAGTGGCTATCGACTTTCAAACTGCAGTGAGTAACATACCAGACATAAAAGAAGGAACGTCATCCTCACCGCCAGGGAGAGATGGGGGGAAAGGCAGCATGACAAGAGGTTGCCGGGGTGCAGCGGTATTATCCGCAGGAAAACCTCGCAGCTTTCGCACCATCAAGCGAACAATGCCCCTCTTTCCGGGAGTAGCCCAGGGGGTTCCGCGACGGATGCCGGGGCCCTGTCGGCTGGTGGCAATATTGACGTTGGGGAGCTTTGGTGTTAGTAACTTTAAAAAATTGCTGCTTGGGATTTGATGAATTTGTTTTGTTATTTTCGACCAGATTATAAATAAGGCAATTAACACAAGGATCGGTACCTATGGCAGAACAGAAGAGTTACGGTTTACTCGAAGGAAAAAAGGGATTGATTTTCGGGGCACTCGACGAGCGAAGCATCGCCTGGCGTATTGCACTGGCCTGTGATCGCGAGGGCGGGGAATTTGCCCTTAGTAACGCACCGGTGGCCCTGCGGTTCGGGGATCTCGACGAGCTGTCGGAAATCACCGGTTCCTCGATCTACCCGTGTGATGTGACCAATGAAGACGAGGTTGAAGAGCTCATGCAGAATATCAAGGAGGAGTATGGCGGCATCGACTTTATGCTGCACGCCATCGGCATGTCACCGAATATCCGCAAGAAACAGGATTACCGCGAATTGAACTATCACTGGATGCAGCAGACGCTCGACATCTCCGCGATCTCCCTGCACAAGGTGCTGCGCTATGCGAATGAAGCGGGTATCCTGAACGACGGGGCCAGCATTGTTGCCCTCTCTTATATTGGAGCACAGCGGGTATTTTCCAAATATTCCGACATGAACGACGCCAAAGCCCTGCTCGAAAGCATCGCCCGCAACTACGGCAGCCGCCTGGCCGATCGCGGCATACGGGTAAACACGGTCTCCCAGGCCCCCACCAAAACCTCGGCCGGCAGTGGCATCAAGGGGTTTGACGCCATGTATACCTTTGCCGACAAGATCGCCCCGCTCGGCAACCCCAGTGCCGATGAGTGTGCGGACTATTGTGTGACCCTCTTTTCCGATCTAACCCGCAAAGTAACCATGCAGAACCTCTATCACGACGGTGGATTTGTAACCTCCGGCATATCCGAAGAGATGATCAACGGGCTGACCGAGCTCTATGGAAAAGACGATTAAACCGGGAACGGTCACCTACCATGCCGGAGAATAACGCAGGGGATCCGGCAGATTCCGCCGCAGTATTGCTTCTGTTTGGGCCCGATACCGGTAATAAGGTGTAAACCCGTTTCGAAAGGTGCAGTCGGTGTCCCCATTTCCGTATCCGACTGGTAATACCGACGGCCGCCCGTCACGTTAACGCAGCACCCCGGTTATTAACATACAGGTAACGGCTTGTTTTCAAACCCTTAACATTTATTCAATAATCAGTATAAACGGACTGACTACATTCGTGGCTTAAAACCACTCATAATTATATGCCGGGAGGCCACTTATGTACGAACGTCTACCATCTACCCTACAAAAGGTTATTTCTTTTTTGGCTGTGCTACTTTTGCCAATACTGGCTTCAGCCTAGACAGGGAAGATAACGGGAACTGTTACGGACAATACAACCGGGGAACTGTTATCGGGAGCGAACCTTCAGATAGAGGGCACCTCGCAGGGAGCTGCCACAAATTCCGAAGGACGGTTCTCCTTTAATCGCACGCCGGCCGGAGATCTGGTTTTGGTAGTGAGTTATATCGGCTATCAAACGAAGGAAGTTCCTGTCGCCGTTGAAGCGAACCGCACAACAACGGTGAACATTGCATTGAATGACAATTTTGTTGAGCTGGAAGGGATCATGGTTCAGGGCAACAGGCAGGGGCAGGCCCGGGCGCTCAGTCAGCAGAAAACCGCCAACAACATTAAGAATGTAGTCACCGCCGACCTTATCGGCCGGTTCCCGGACCCCAACTTGGCGGATGCCCTGCGGCGTGTACCCGCCATATCGGTGCAGCGCGACCAGGGGGAGGCCCGCTATATCGAGGTGCGGGGAACGAATCCGAATCTCAGCAATGTAAGCATCAACGGGGAACAGATCCCCTCTCCCGAAGGTGACGAACGGTTTGTAGCACTCGACATGATACCGACCGATGTCCTCTCAAGTATCGAGGTGAACAAAGCCATTACCCCTGATATGGACGGTGATGCCTTCGGGGGATCGGTAAATTTGAATACCCTCTCCGCTTTTGAGCGCGGCCGCGTGCTGAAAGCCACCGTTTCCACCGGGTATAACAACCAGAACCGGGACTACTCGCCACTCGGCGGGCTGGGGTCACTTACCTAAGGCAACCGCCCGGCCGACGGTAAGTTCGGCTATATGATCGGGGGCAGTTACAACCGCTCGAACCGCGCCTCGGATAACAACGAGATGGAATACGACGCAGGCGAGCTGGAAACGCTCGAGTTACGGGATTACGAACTCACCCGGGAGCGGCTCGGGGCCATCGGCTCGTTTGACTACCGTTTCAACCCGGGGTCCAGGCTCTTTCTGAACACCGCCTATAACTACTTTTCCGACCAGGAGCTTCGTCGCGCCATGCCGATGGAAGCCCCGGAAATAGCCCGCGAGTTCAAGGACCGGTTTGAGGAGCAAAAGATATTTAGCCTGTCGGGGGGGGCGGTAATCACCTGATCGGTGATCGTTTTGAAGTGGACTACCTGCTTTCCTATTCCTATGCCGACCAGCACACGCCGCGGGATCGCCAGGTGGTGTTTGTACAGGCCTATGAGGATCAAAACGAGGAGGATATTGATTTCGTAAATTTTGACACCTCCGACCCCGATTACCCGCAGTTCTATATCGATTCCGCGGCGCCATCCGGGGCAGGTGCGTATAATTACAGTGCATTTGAGCTCGACGAGTTTGAAAACAGTTCGGAACTGACCAAAGACAAACATTTTACCAGCCGTCTCAACATGAAGCTAAACTACAGTCTCTCCGACCTGTATGGCGAATTCAAATTCGGGGGCCTATTCCGAACCAAGGGTAATAAGCGGGATCCCGACATCAGGCTGTACGACTTTGACGGCGATTTTCTCTACAGTGATGTCCGGGGTTCGTTTGAGGATGAAGACTACCTTTTTAATGAGTACCCGCAGGGTATCGGTTTGTTCCCGGATGAAGACAACCTGGGTACGTTCTGGGACCGGAACCGGGATCGGTTTGAACTGAACGAAGATGACAGTATCGAAGACACCGAAACCGAACGGTACGCTGCCGTGGAAGACACCTATGCCGGCTATTCAATGACCACGCTGAGACAGGGGTCGGTCAGCGGGCTGCTTGGTTTCCGGTATGAATATACCACCGTGGATTACGAGGGCAACCAGGTCGAGTTTGATGAAAACGGCGACATGCTACCGGTTACAAATACCATCGGCAGTAATGACTACGGATTCTTTCTGCCGATGGTTCACCTGAAGAACGAGGTTTCGGAATATGCCAACCTGCGCCTGGCCTGGACCAACTCCTTTGCCAAGCCCAACTACTTCGATCTTGCCCCCTACCGCCTGATCAACCGGGAAGATGAGGAGATGGAGATCGGAAACCCCAATCTGGACGCCACCACATCGATGAATTTCGACCTGATGGCCGAATACTATTTCAACAACGTGGGTATTATTTCAGCCGGTCTCTTTTACAAGCAGATTGATGATTTCATCTATTTCCGGGATTTTGAGAATCCTAATACCGGTCCGTACAACGGGTTCGAAACCACCCAGCCGGTCAACGGCGATGATGCCGATCTTTTCGGGTTTGAACTGAACCTGCAGCAGCAGCTCACCTTCCTGCCGGGTTTTGCATCCGGATTCGGCGTCTATGCCAACTATACCTACAGCTGGTCAGAGGCGAACCTGATCACCGAAGATGGTACCGCCCGCACGGTGTCACTCCCCGGACAGGCAGAAAACACCGGCAACCCGGCCCTCTCCTACGAGAAATACGGGTTTTCCGGTAGAATTTCGCTCTCCTACGCGGGTGCTTTTATCGATGAACTCCGCGATTCCTCGGAAAATGACCGAATTTATGATGAGCACGTGCAGCTCGACTTTTCGGCGAGTCAGCGCGTGGCCCCGGGAGTCAACGTGTTTCTGGAGCTGATCAACCTGACCAACGAACACCTCCGGTATTATAACGGGGTGTCATCCCGCCCCGAACAACAGGAGTTTTACTCCTGGTGGGGCAACCTGGGAGTCAAATTCAATTTATAGTCATAGCTGACCTCACAAGTGCAGTCCTCTGAAGCGGACTGCACTTTTTTTAAAGGGACACTACCTTAAAAAAGCTTGATATATGACTGTCATTCATACAGTTACCACCGGTATGGAATACCATCACTTGTTTATACTGATATTTACTCTGATACTACTGCTCTTCGGGTGTACTGGAGAGAAGGAGAAGCCGGGCCCGATGATGAAAGAAGCAGTGGTCCTGAACGAACATTTTCAAACAGCCCGTGATGAGGATGATAATGTAGACAGTCCCGCAGTATGGCACGGACCTGACGGAGAACACTGGCTGCTGGCCACCGCCAATTAGGGAGATGTTATTATGGTATACAGTGCCGTTGACGGATCGCTGTTCAGTCGGGTGGGATCGAGTGGTCGTGAACCTGGCCGGTTTGAACGGCCCAACGGCATCTTTGTCATCGACGACCTGGTGATGGTGGTGGAACGCGATAACCAACGGATCCAGGTTCTGAAACTACCTGACTTTACCCCTCTTGGCTTATTTACTCATGAAGATATCCGTTTGCCCTACGGGATCACTGCCGACCGTGCGGCGGGTGCCATTAACCGCTATGACGTATTTACATCGGACAACTAATAATCCCGCACTGGAAGGATACCCGCCGCAGGGGGAACTGGACGAACGAATTCACCATTTCCAGATTACGGTGGCGGGCGACACCCTGCAGGCCGAACACGTACGCCTGTTCGGTAACATCCGGGGAGCCGGAGTGCTGCACAAGGTGGAATCCCTGTACATGGACCGTGCATATAACCGACTGCTTGTCGCTGATGAAGCTTTTAATCAACGTTCGGTAAAGGTGTACGACCTGGAGGGTAATTTTCGGAACGAGCTGATACCGAGCACATATTTCACCAGCGAGCCGGAGGGTATTGCCCTCTACCGCTGCAGTGACGGGTCCGGCTACTGGATCATCACCGATGAGCATGAATCGGATAAAAACAAGTTCCAGGTATTTGACCGTGAGACCCTGGCATATGTCGGCACATTCAAGGGAGCTGTAACGCGGAATACCGACGGTGTCTGGCTTAGCCAGCACGCATTCAGACCATTCCCGGAAGGGGCGTTTTTTCCGGTACACAACGACGGAAGCGTGACAGCTATCTCCTGGCAGGAAGATGCAGACCGTCTGCATTTAGCTTCCTGTCAATGATCGACTCGTTCAATTGCGATGGGGTACCCGGCAACGGTACCCTTTTTTATGGTTTCCCGAATACCGGGTTACATCACAACAGGTCCCCGGTTCCTCTTCCAGCCACTCCGTTACGGGAAGAATACCCCACTTTTTCTATTGACACTGCATCCCATTTCCAATACACTAACAGTCACCGATTCCACATCCGGTAGAAGAATATTTCTAACTATCCGTCAAAAAATGGCGTGTATCTGGCAAGCAGGATATTTATAATGTTAGCTTGTGCAATTTAGCAGTGCTATCCGGACTTGAATGTGTACCTCAGGCGCATGTTTTCCATCCGCCTAAAAATTGGTCGTTCCGAACAGACATACTTTCGTCAACTAACCAGCGTATGCAGCACCTTATACTTATGATGTTGTCTGATCCCTAAGAGTTGACCGGAAATCCAGCGTCAATGACATACTGCTTGCCGGAAAGTCGGAAATGGAGATCCCCCTGCAGATCAGGAACGGGCAATCTATGCCGTACCATTTTTTCGGAAAGCTGAACAGCAAGAATGGTAACAAGCAGATAGTGGGACTGGCTGTGAGCCTTCCGCGCCAGCAGGTGACCAAAAAACGAGTGCTAAACCTGCAAAATTTCTATCAGAATACGATCGACAATACCGATGCCATCGTGTATGTAAAAGATCGCAAGGGACGCTACCAATTTGTCAATCAGGCATTCTGCAGGGTATTCGGGCGGGAGCAGAAGCAGGTGATCGGCAATAAGGACCGTGACCTGATTGATGACACCTGCCATTCCCAGATTAAAAAGGGAGATAGAAAGGTATTCAGGAGCATGGAATCGGTCAGGCAGAAAGAGGAGCTGATCATCAATGGGAAGAAACGCTACTTTATGTCCTTGAAAACACCCATTAAAAGCTTAAACGGGCGGGAGACATGGTTGTGCGGCATATCCACTGAGATTACCAAGCAGGTTGAGATGGAACACGAATTGAAAGAGGCACTGAAAGAGCGTGAAGTGCTGATCAAGGAGGTGCACCATCGTGTGAAAAACAATCTTGCGATTATCAACGCATTTATTGAGATGCAGCTGATCAGATGCGGAGAAGAACGGAACCGGGAGACGTTTACCCGGCTGCAAACAAGGATCAAGTCGATCGCCGTTATTCATGAGCTCTTGTACCGTTCGGACTGCTTTTCCGAACTGAATTTCCCGGAAAAGATTCTGCGGTTGCTGGATCATCTTTCCCCCTCATTACGGAGAGAGGGTAAAATCAAAATCGAGACTGAAATCGATGATATCCGGATCAATGTAAACCAGGCCATTCCCTGCGCTCTGATAGTAAATGAACTGTTGACGGATATCGGCTTTAGCGCGGTGGAACCGGGGAGGAGCGGCACAATTACGCTAAGGGTCAGCAGGCAGGGCAGCCGGGCCACC
>JAWVZC010000013.1:0-24214 GCA_033722415.1 Balneolaceae bacterium
AAGTAGAAAAAAAGAAAGGCCATGGCTAGGTTTTGATTGAACGCTTAAAATATAACCAAACCATCATTGCCATGACCTCTAAGAAAAAGGATACGAAGACTGGAGAAGAATTTCAGCTGGAAGATCTGCTACAGACTGACAGCGAGAATCTGTTGGTGGAGATTCTGCAATTAGGACTCCAACAGCTTATGGAACTCGAACGCGACGATTACATTGGGGCTGGTCCCTACGAGCGAAGTGACCAGCGGCGCAGCAGCCGTAACGGCTACAAGCAGCGGCGGCTGTATACGCGAGTAGGAACGCTGCACCTGCGTGGGGACGGGGAGTTTTATCCGTCCATTTTGGAGCGATACCAACGTAGCGAAAAAGCCTTGGTGGCAGCTTTGGCCGAGGCCTATGTGCAGGGTGTGTCCACCCGGAAAATGAAAAAGGTGACCGAGCGGCTGCTTGGCAAAGAGTTTTCGGCAACGACTATCAGCCGGTTTTCGGAGCAGCTGGACGCAGAGTTGGAGGCCTGGCGGAGCTGCCGGCTGACCCAAGACTACCCCTACGTGAAGATTGATGCCCGCTACGAGCGGTGCCGTCGCGACGGAGTGATCGTCGATATGGCGGTCCTGGTAGCCATTGGGGGGGGGCGAGGACGGCCATCGGCATGTGCTAGCCGTGGAGAACCGGCTGGGCGAATCCGAGGCTGTCTGGAGCAGGTTTATTGGCGCCCTTAAGGAGCGTGGACTTTCCGGAGTCCAGCTGTTTGTCAGTGACAATCACCCCGGGATCAAGGCCGCCTTGCGTGATCACTATTCAGGGATCCCTTGGCAACGCTGTCAATACCATTTTCGGCAGAATGCCCTCGATCAGGTCCCGAAGAAGCGAGAGCAGCAAATCCTGGAAGCCTTGGAAGGCGTGTGGCGAAAAGGTAACTCCTACCGGGAAGCTACCGACCGGCTCGAAGAGCTGATCCGTCAGCTGGAAGAACCACTGCCGGATGTGGCCGACTGGCTCAGTGAGCAGGCGCCTCTGGCCCCAACGGTCTTCCAGGTGGCGCCGGCCTCGCATCGCCGACGGGTGCGCACGACCAACGCTGTCGAGCGGCTCCACCAGGAGCTAAAACGTCGCAGCAAACCGGTGCGGATCTTTCCCAATCCGTCCAGCTGCCTGCGGCTGTTTGGAGCGATGCTTAAAGAGCAGCATGAGGATTGGATCACGGGTAGGCGATACCTGAAGATGGACCAACTGGAAGAATTTAAAGAAAATCGAAAATCTTCTTTGGAGGATCCTCCAAAGAAGATTCAACCTGCTATGGCTAAGTAACTTTTACAGAAAAAAACTTGCACAAGCTGTCAAGTTACAGCTCCTACAACATATACAGATTAAGTAGTGTGCAATATCATCAGTAGGTCAACGCTACCTAAAGTTACTGTTAAGGGTGTCAGGTACTGCGAAATTCACCTGTATGCCAAGATGTCCTCTAAGAAGCAGAGCAGAACGGTCCAGGGTTTAATACCTGGCTATTATTGCAGCGCTTTTACCGGTTAAAATTTCTCGGCAAGAAATGCAGCCTAAATGAGGGCATTAAAAAAACTACATATTGATCTATACAAAATATTTACTCTGTACCCCAGAGACTTTTGAGGAAGCGTTTAAAAAGTCTTTCCGGACATGGTTCATACATAACCGGGTCTGATAAATATTAACGGCCTGATGTTACACCAAAAAAAAATCTGATGACCCGTGTGAATTATAGGGAGCTTTGCAGAACCCCTTTATTTCGCTGTTTCGGTTAATAATATGTAGATTTCGTTGCGATCATCCACCTCAATCCAATTAAAGAATCCTCAATTATGGACAAGCGCTTTCAACTCGGCATTTTAGATCAATTGGCCGGCCAGTCGGGTCAGGTTTCGCGTTCCACCAAGCGTCTGAAGTAAATTGACGAGTGGCTGGACTGGCAACCGTTATACCAAATCGGCCGGCGTATTGACAACACCGGTCCTCAAGGCGGACAGCCCCACAAGCCGGTCCAGTGGATGATCCGCGGGTTGTTTCTGCAATACCTGTATCAGCTGAGTGACCCGCAGTTGGAAGACCAGCTGATCGATCGGCTCAGCTTCCGGCGGTTCGCCGGGTTGCCGCTGGATCAGGCAGTGCCTGACTTTTCCACCTTCTGGCGGTTTCGCGAAGCCCTGGCCACCCGGGGCCTGCTCGAGGAGCTGTTCGGGGAAGTCAACCGGCAGCTGGCCGCCAAAGGCCTGCTGCTGAAGCAGGGCACAGTGGTGGATGCCACCCTTATTAACTCCACCGGGCGTCCGCTGTCGGAGGAAAAACGGGCCGAGCTGGACGAAAGCCCCTCCTCGCAAATTGACACCGACGCCGATTCCACCAAAAAGGGCGGCCGCTACTACTTTGGCTACAAGGGCCATATCGGAGTAGACGTTGGCAGCAAGCTGATCCGCAAGATCGCCTTTACCCCCGCCTCTCCGCATGACAGTACGGTCTTGGAGGAGCTGGTCAGCGAGGACGAACGCGCGTTGTTCGGCGACGAAGCCTACGCCCGCAAGGCCCTCAAGCAGACGGCCCGTCAGCAGGGCTGGTACTATGGGATCCTGGACAAGGCCACCCGCGGGACTGCACTGAGCGCGGCCCAGAAGAAGCGCAACAAGCGTCACCAGCGGGTGCGCGCACAGGTGGAACATCCGTTTGCGGCCATCAAGGACCGCTACGGAATGCGCTGGGCCCGGGCTAAAACCAAGGTGCGCAATCAGGCCCGGTTTGTGATGGCGGCGATCTGCTGGAACATCGAACGCAGTATCACGTGGGCAAAAAAACGCCCCGATATTATCCCCGCCGGGGCCATCTGATGGGTGGAGTATGTCCGGGAGTGGTGATTTCGGCTGAAAATCGGCCGAAACGCCGCCTTCGGGCGGGGAAAAACCACCGAAACCTACATCATGTTAAAGAACAACGGCCAAAATGGCCATGTGCTTCAAAACCAAGGGTAATTCAAAGCCCTCCCATATACTGTTTGTAATCTTTGAACTATTACGAGTTCGACCTCTCCAACCTTCCCATGTCCATTTGTAGAGGAATAAGGAGATATTCCAAAGCCGGCTAACTTCAGGGATTGGTGAAACATGCAGCATCCATGGCAGGAGTAATGCGTATCAGGTCAATCGAAGCTGGGGACGCGGGGGGCTTGGAGTTAACGGAGTTCAATACGGAAGCGGATTACAGTTACCTGCTGTTCCATCAACAGGTATCCTGTAAATAGCGGGTACTTTACCACGGATTTTTTAAAGAGAACTAGTTGAGCACACACTCTACAGCTGACGGGAAAATTTGGCAGACGGGTACTTTCATACTCAATTTTGATCATTGTTGTTTTGCCGCAGGTCAAATATAACCAGTATCGTTAAGGTACGTGCGTTCGACATAAGGTGTCCTGGACTCCTCCTTAAATCGAATTCACGGTAAAGGTAATTATTTCGTATTTCGGGAAAACTCCGGGTTGGCACAGGGCAGGGGCTCCGGTGATGCTATTGCACAGGGTGATTGTCGCCCATTCACCTTGAGGTACGGATGTCCTCGGTCCCTGTGAAAGTGTCGTTATGAGAGGGGGCCTTGTGCACGGTTGCTCCCGGCAGAACCAGGATGTACAACTACGGGCTTCCACCCCCAACAAGTACGGGTTCATCCATCGTTTCAAAAAAGTCGGTCATAATCTTGTAGATGTGAAAGTGTTCCCAAATCGTAATCATACGGTCATTAGAGGGGCGTTCAATCCAATGGTTGTCAATAAGTACCGGGGCGGGAAATGTTTTGGATTCCGCCCAGCCGGGATCTTTGATGATGGCAACTGCTGCCATATCAAACAGGGAACGGCCCGGCGGCTCGCCGTACATTTCGTAGTGTTCAAACAGGTTAACGGAATAATTTCCGAAAGTATCGAAATGATCTCCGTGACGTCCTGCCACCGGTTCGGTGATTACCGGACCTTTGCCTGGCATGCGGTGCAGAGTTTGGGCTTTGGTCACCCGTACGGCCGTCGTTCCGGAAGGGGTGCCATATCGTACAGTCACCATTTCAAACGGGATACCGGAGTTAAGAAGAAGATTCATCGCAGTAGTGTCGGCCTCCTGGTTATATTCCCCGGGTTCCGGGTAATTGGATTCGAGCCACACAAGCCGAACACGGTCGGCGATCTTCGGTTCCTTTTCCAGTGCCAGAGCTATATTGGTCAGTTTGCCCACCGCGAGGATGGTGAGCGGCCGTGTTTCTGCTGCCATTGCCCGTTCGATAATGAACGTAACAGCTTTGGAGCCGTCAAATGAATGTTTACGTACGTGATCCCTGATTTCAGTGTACTTCCCGCTTACCCTTTTTCTAACGGGATGTTTCCGTACGCCCGGCACAGCTGCATCACTCGTTTGGCTTCAGCATACTGGTTCTCGATATCACTGGCGCTGGGAGTGGCATTGACGATTACTCCTTCCAGGTCAAAGTAATCCGCGTTGAACAATAGGTAGGCCAGGGCGTGCTGGTCATCAATCTCGTTATTCGTATCGGTATCAAAAATGATACGAGGTTTGGCCGCATCCCGGTTCGCCTGCTCTGGGTATTATACCCTGGAGATTCCCAGCAATACGATTGCTGCAATAAACAACATAAGTAATAACGGGTTGAGAGCACCGGTTTTATTCATCGTACAGCATGACAATTTCAGTTACTTGTTCGTTTCAGGCCCCGCTTCGCGCAGGTAACCTACCAGGTCGATGACCTCCTGCTCGGTTAAATGGTTAAACAGCCCCGGGGGCATCATGGAAACCTCGGTCTCTTCGCGGGATTGTATGTCTGATTTGTTGAGCACAACTTGTTCCTGCCCGACGATGCGCATGGTCACCTGTCGGTCAGTTTCTGTAACGATATTTCCGGAGTAGGTGCGGCCGCCGCGCGTAGTAACGACCACCATTTTGTAATCATCCTGGATGTCGGCCCCGGGATCCAGCACATTAAACAGGATATAATCGATGTTGGTACGGTTTGACCCGGTAAGATCGGGGCCCATCGTGCCGCCCTCCCCATACATTTTGTGGCAGGGCGCACAGGTTTGGTTAAATATGGATTTGCCATTGCGGAGGTCGGCCCTGTTGAGCGCTTTCTCTGTCAAGAGCCGTTTATAGCGGGCGTACTGCTGCTTGTAATTCGAACTCTGTTCTATCGGCTTGCCCCACACCTCGATAAATCCGCTGCCGACCACCCGCATCAACTGGCGTGCCGTGTATGCCGGGACGTCCTCCCTGGGTACGGATTCACTTTTCAGGGCCTGGGTCAGGATCCAGCCGTATTTCGGTCGGGAGGCAAGTGCCTGAATCGTCTCTGTTTTTTCTTTTTCGCTGAACGCTGGATACAATTCGATCAACAGTTTTCCAAGAGACGACTCATCATATTCCGAAACGGCCCGGATTGCGGTAACTGAGATTCCAGGTTCTGCCAGCAGTTCAGGAAGTATTTCCGGTACGCCGGGATGTTGCTGTTCGGAAAGTGCCCGGAGTGCCTGCCGACGCTCATCAGAAGGGGCCGTTGAATCACGCAACAGCGCAAAATATTTTTTCGTGGCACCGACATCACCAAACTGTTGCGCCAGTTCACCTGCAATAGTTGTTATTTCCCGGTGTTCACTTTTCAGCAACAGATTGTAAACCTGATCCCAGCTTGCCGGGGGCTGCAGTTCGGTGCGCCCCTCGAGCCCATCCTGCATCCCGTTGAGCAGCTGTAATTGAACTGATGGCCGGGCGGTGTTACTGCTGATCGCTTCAACGAGTGTCTTCATGGCACCGCCATCTACTGTGCGCCGGGCGGTGTGTCTTGTTACCAACGGAATCTCACTCTCGGTAACCAGCTGCAACGCCCTTCCCGGATTTTGTTCTACCAGGGGTTCCAGCCCGAACCAGATCATCTTCGGGATGTTGTGGTCGTCCGAGTCCTCGCCGTGCTGCACCAGTGCCCGGATGATATTCCACCGGTAGGTATGGTCGATACGCTGCAGCAGGGAGGCCAGGTAAAGACGAACAACCGGAGAGGAATCGGATTGGGCCATCTTCTCAAATTTCTTGATGGCGGACTCTGGCGGATTTTTGTCTTCGGCCAGCAGCTGGATCGCCCAGGCGCGGATATATTCGTCCCGGTCATCCAGGGCCCGGAGCAGGCTCTGGTGATCAAAACCACCCGTAACATGCAAGCCCCACATAGCCCGCAGCCGCCAGTCACTGTTGGCATTGTTTTTAAAGATATCCCGAAGTTGCTGATGCGTCCGGGAATTCAGCTCCCCCCTGGCCGCCCGGTGCTGCAGGATGACCCGGGCCCGGCGTGCGTGCCATGCACTGTTCCTGGTCTGCATGGATACGAGTTGCTTATCCGGCAGGCGGGAGAGGTCGGCAAATCGCCCGTCCCACTGAGTGGCCTGCGACTTTTCCGGTGCAATACGGAAGATGCGGCCGGTATTTTCGTTCAGCACTTCCTTCCCGCAGATATCCGCATCGTGCCAGTCGAGCACATACAGCGATCCGTCCGGACCCAGTTCCATGCTGAAGCCGACCCACTGGGCGTTGTTGGCGATCAGGAAATCTTCGCCGTGCGGCGAGGTGAACCCGGATCCTTTTGTACGGAGGATGTCCGAAAGTACGGCATGCTCGTGGATATTGGCCATGAATATACGCCCGTGCTGCTCTTCCGGGAAGGCGTCCGAAAGGTAGACCCGCGCCCCGCCGTGTGCCGAACGGTGCCGGTGATCGGCGATGGTTTTGATATCCTCATAGACATAGGGATTAAAATGCTGCCCGCCCTGCCGGTGATAGATGCCGCCCGGTATAACATGCCAGAGGTGTGGAATAACGCAGGCGCTCATCAGCAGCTGTCCCTTTGCATCGTAGTCGATACCCCATGGATTGCTGAACCCGTGGGCTACCACTTCGAAGCTGTCCCTGACCGGATGATAGCGCCAGACCCCGCCGTTAATCGGGGTACCCTCTTCTTCGAGGATGTCCTCTGGAAATGGATCGTTGTGTTTATAAATGCGTCCTTTCCCTTCCGGCTTTCGCACCTTTGAGGGAGTGGCAAACCCCTGCAGGCCATAGAGCCAACCGTCCGGACCCCAGGTAAGGCTGTTCAGCGTTTCGTGCCGGTCCCGGATGCCCCAGCCGGTAAGTCGCACCTCGATATCCTCGACGTCCGCCTTGTCGTCGCCGTCCCGGTCCGGTACAAACAGCAGGTTGGGCGGCGCGCCGATAAACACCCCGTCGAACCCCACCGCGAGAGCCGAGGGGAACGCAATCCCCTCAAGGAATACCGTGCGCTTGTCGGCCTTCCCGTCGCGGTCGGTATCTTCCAAAATCAGGATGCGGCTGTCCCCTGAGCTGGAAAACCCGTCACCCCGCGACTCATAGTCCCGGTTCTCGGCAATCCAGAGGCGACCGCGGTCGTCCCACGTAAATGCCATCGGCTGGGTCATCATCGGTTCGGCGGCCCACACGTTGACCCTGAACCCATCTTGGACCGTCATTTCCCGGACGGCCGCTTCCGGTGTCAGAAATTCAGCGTTTCGCCCCTCCTGCTGGGCCAGTTCCCACAATTCAGTGGTGGAATACATCGACCCGCGATCGGCATACTGTTCCCACTGTCTGGTTATCCGGGCGTTGTTCAGCTCCCCGGTATACACCACCAACCGGTGTTTGATGGTTTCACTTTCCCCCTTGTTGATCTTCCAGTCGCCCAGGCGGGCTCGTACGGGTCCCACGCCCATCTGTCCATCCACCCGCCACGGCTGGGGGAAGCCGGTATTGTCCGGATGATCGAAAATGGCGATGTGGCCGAAATCGTTACGTCCCTCGATCTCCATGCCCACATCCAGCCACATGGCTCGCCGTCCCTCCGCCCGCTGATTCCGCTGCCGGGCTGCATTTACCACCTCCCCCTCGATGCCTTCCCGCCAGGGCATCCGCAGGAAAAGCCCCCCGTAATTGTATTCCCCGACCGTGATATTCGTCAGGGCCTCTCCCTTCCATTCCAGATCCAGCAGGACCGTATCCTCTTTATGTGTCATCTGCCAGTCCTGCTGTTCCCGCATGATGGCGTTCTCCTCTTCATCCAGGAGATGGTACACCGTCCGCCAGGCTATCGTATCTCCCTCGGCTTCCGTGACCTCCGCGGATACCCGCCGCCAGTAGTCCGCCCCCGGGTTGTGAAAAAAGTCGCGCCCGTTGACACGGGTAAATCCCCAGTATAACCCGGTCTGGTGGGTGTGGTGTCCCGGGCTGAGCTGGGTCAGTACCCCGTTTCCGTCGGGGGCCTTGATCGGGTGCAGGTAGGGCCGGAAGTTTGAGCGCGCGTTTTGCACAACCAGCGGCTGCCTGCTGCCGGACCGGTATATGGTTATCGATCCCGACTCGTTGTCATAACTGGCACGGAGATGATGCTCATCCTGGGTTTCAGCCACCGGTTGACCAAATACTTCAGCAGGCATTAAACCAGCAGTGCAAATTATCAGAGATGTAATGAAATAAGAGAAAATGCGTGCCATTCAAAATCCCCTGTATCCTTTGTTAACGATTCATCCCGTTTAAACTACTTGTAGTGCCCTTTTCTCTTGCATTTATCCAGTAGATCTGGTTAACCAATCTAATAAAACAGGAATACCTTTCCCATCGGTTTTGCATCCAGGACATAAACCGGCAGCAGGGGAGTGTATCAATTGTTGAATGACTCGGGAAGGAGCTCGGAAACCGGTATGGAGATAAACCGCATGGTCTCATAGGGGCTTTCGTCTCCGGCCTCGAAGAAGAGTCCGACTTCACCATTCGGCAACCGGGCCAGCGAGGAATATGCGGAAGGCCCCTCATGGATCAAGGTGGCGTATGACCAGGATTGGGCGTTATCAACACTGACGCGAATCGTCATATGGGTGCGCCCGACGGGTACGGCGGGGCTAGAAAAAAGGACTAGTTGCTTGCCGTTGTAGGGGCCGTAATGGAAGATACTGGCCTGGCATCGCGACTCGACCAGCTGGTGGTCGTGGGTGACCGGCGTCCAGGTGGCCCCGCCATCCGTGCTGGTGGCCCTTCCGCGGCTGTGTTCGTCGTGATAGGAGCGCATATTCATCACGAGCGTGCCGTTCCCGTCCGAAAGTTCGACGACCTGGCTTTCATTCATCTCGGGTCGAATCGGTTCACTCCTTCGCCAGGTTTCGCCGTGATTGTCACTAATCAACAGATGGGCGCCGAATCCGAATTTCCCGTAGTGCGGACCGCCGGGCTTGTCGTAGCTGTGGTTGGCCGGTATGACCAGTCGACCGCTGTGTTCCCCTTGCTGAGGAACAAATTTCTTGATGAGATATCCGGGTTAGCTAAAATGGGAATCAATGTCCAGCATGAATCAGGGGAGGTAATTTAGCCCGGAGTAAAAAAGCCACCGGCTAAAACCGGCGGCTCGGAAGAGGTAGGGTATCAGAAATGTTAAAGCCAAATTATTACCAAACCAGTCGACCAAATTTTAATGTAACAGTGCCGGCGGGACCGGAGAAATCGGCATCATCAAACCCGGCGTAACCGATACCGTTGGTGAACCGGTAGCTTATCCCCAGCGATACCCTCGCGTAGCTGGTTAGGTTCAGCTCCAGGTTGACGGCGGGTTCGAATACAAAAAAGGAGTCGCGATCGTCGGAGTACTGGTTGTCATTTTCATCCATTGTATTGAGTTTGCCACCCCCGATCATCGTTGAAATGGTATAGTGGACCAGCCGGTTGGAGCGGTTATAGTACTCCAGTTCGAACCCCCCGTACCCGATATCGGCGTAGTGCTCCTCGCCCGGGGCGCCAAAATCGGCATCCGGAGCTTCATGCCGGGTGGCGAGACCGTAACCGCCGCCGCCGATCGAAATGGAGTGCCCGTTTTTGATGTTGATCAGCCAGGATCCGCGTCCGCCGACCCATACCGCCGGCTCACCGGCCACACCGCTGACCTTTACCATCGGGGCCCCGAAACCACCCTGCGATTCCGCACCGCCCAGCAGGGTCTGTGTCGTCTCCTGGGCCTCTGCATTCTGCAAGGTGAAAATCCCGAATATCACAGCCAGCAAACTGATGTTACTGATATCGATTCGCATATTTTTTGTGACGTCTCCTTTCTGTTTTTATGATATTGTTAGAATTATCGGTCTGGGAACAACTACGAATAGCACTAACCAGTGTTACGGGTAATTGGCAACACCGTTCGTTATGAAATTCAGCCGGGGTACGGGCATAATATCCGCCGGGTCGGCACCCGGAAAAAAAGAGGGGGAAGCCTGCCGGTAAAAGACAGGCTCCGCCCGAGTTGCATCCGTTACATTCGATCTACTGGGAGGAGGGGTCAAGTACCGTGTCGATCAGGTGAACGACCCCGTTGGTACCCTCGATATCGGAGGTGGTTATTTCGGCATTTCCATTGAGGGTAATGGTATCGCCAT
This sequence comes from Balneolaceae bacterium, assembly GCA_033722415.1. Lineage (GTDB taxonomy): Bacteria > Bacteroidota > Rhodothermia > Balneolales > Balneolaceae > JAMQKA01. The sequence goes on from JAWVZC010000013.1 coordinate 10,496, forward strand.
CCAGTTGCACACTGATGCTGCCGCCATTCATGGGTTCGATCGACTGAACCTCGCTAAGATCGTCCGCCAGCAGCTTCTCATCTACCACGTGGTACTCCATCAGCTCGTTGAGTTCATCGGGATCGTCGGGCAGATCAAATTCCTCGAAAGAGGTTTCGGTAGCGGCAAAAACGGTATATCCGCTTGTTGACGGCTGGCTGAGCTCATTATCCAGCAAGTGGGACAAATGCAATCCCTGCTCCATGGTACTGAGCGAATAGCGTTTGGCGATCACATCGGAAAGCGGCTGGAATTCATCCGGCACCAGTATTTCATCCACGGCATTAAGTATACCGTTATAGGCATCCAGGTCCTGCATAACTACCGAAGCACGGTCGTTTATCGTAATACTGTTATCACTGCTGTATTCGATAAAAAGGGTACTGCCTTCCGTGCTCTCGAACTCCTGGAACTCCTCCAGCGAGTCGGGATGGAGGTAACCCTCGTGGATGTGGTACTCGACAATATGCTGGAACCGGTCCTCAGAAAGGGTGTCCAGTCGTTCCGGCAGATTCTCAAACGCTTCATCGGTGGGAGGGAAAAGGGTGAAGTTGTCCGAGCCGGTAAGTTGATCTGCCAGCTCATACTCCTCCAGGTAGCTTGTAAATGTGTCCAGCTCATCATAGCGCTGCAGGGTTTCGTAGATGTTCTCTTCCGGGATGCTGACGTTATTATCGTCGTCACACCCGATACATATGAGCATAACAAAAACAACCGACAACAAGGTGACAAGGGGATTCGTTGTGTTCCTAACCATAATCGATCAATTTTTTTATCGAGTTATTGTTTATGGAAACAGCTGATCAGCGTATGATTTCATGAAATCGTTTTTCCGTTTCATGTATGGTTACACGTCAAATATCATGGTAACTATTCGAAAACCGATGATATCCCCGATGGTGTCAATCGACGGAACGAGGGGGGGAGGGAGGAGCGGGCGCCGGGTGTGCGAGAACTGGCGGGGTGATCAATAACAGTCGAAGGGCCGGCGAACGAATGCCTAAATGAGGATCGCCTTCCCCAAGGCCAGGCAGAAGAGGCCGTTATATTCAACCCGGGAACGCATTTTTTTGCAGATCCGGGGATCTCCGGCCGCAGCTTATCCGCAGGCCATGTGGCCCGCGCCGGCTGCATTTACAAGCTGCGCCGGGTGTTCCTCTATAAATGAAACGCTGTTTCCTTCTTCCGGGTCCATGACTGCCAGGTATATCCACTCGTTGCTCACCAGCCTGCCCAGCGAACCCCTGTTTGCCTCGAGGATCGATTCCACGCGTGTTCGCGGGGCGTGGATCAATACGGTGAGCCGGAGCGGCAGGTGTTGCAGCAGGTTGTCATCCTCCCGGAGCGACTCCAGCGGCAAGCCACACTTGAGATCTCCGCCGTTACCCTGCACGACCCCGTATTTGCCGGTCACGTTCTGGGTAACCTTGCTGCCGCTGCCGAAGTAATCGTTGTCGACTGTCGCAAAATAATAGTGATTGTTGATCCACTGTGTGACCACCATCGGCCCCTGGAGAATCGCCTCCAGCTTTTGGCCGTCCGGGTCCTTTTCCCAGTTGTAGGAGTGAAGGAAGCTGCGCGCCTCCAGGTTGAGTCCGGAAGTCAACTCACGCGGTCCGATGATAAAGGAGGCGTTGCCCGCCAATCCCCATTCGGGGCGCGTCTCGGCCCAGTCCGCGGCACGCCGGCATGCCTCCGCCGTTGAATGTGCCGCAACACCGTCCATGTTGAACTGCTCCCTGTTGGCGATTTGCTGCGCGTTTTCAAGCCTCCTTTGAAGTTCCCGGATCTGGCTGCGACAGGCTTCAGGAGCGGTGTCATCAAACAGCTGTATGTGGTTGGTCGTCGTGTTATGCTCGGCAGCCAGGAAGAGCGTATCCCCGGGAATACGGATGCCGTGTTGTTTCGCCAGCCTGTCACGGACGGCAGTGTCGTTACAGATATCGGCAAGAACGCGGGCATTGTGTCGTCCCCTGTTACCGGCACAGGCCCCGCAATCGAGGCTCGAGCCAAACGGGTTGTTGGCCGTTTCGCTGCCGTGCCCCGCAAAAACCACCAGCGGGGCAAAATGATCCCATCCCATCAGGTCAAAAGCCGCTTTGGCAATCGCGGTTTTTTCCGCTACCGAAAGGAGAGCATTTGCTTGTTCCTCCGCGTTCTTTTGGTGCAGAACGGGATCACAGAATTCCTCGGGCTGACCGATATATTCGGTTACCTGTTTTCCGAATCGATCCACCCAGGCGGGAAGAATTGTTTTGAGGAGCAGCCCGAGCCCGTAAAAAAATCCGGCCGATTCCACGTACCCGAACGAGGCGGGGATATTATTCTTGAGCGTAAAGCGGAATTTGTTCAGCGCATTCTTCAGGTTGTTGTAGAACGTAAACTTGCTTGCTTTGCGGTTCTGCTGCGGGCGAACCTGTTCGGTTACCTCATACACCGATTCCAGGATCGGCGGGCATGATTTGTGCCTGATACTCTTTTCGGGGTGGCGGTAATCCATTGCCACCCCGAAAAATCCGGCATATCCGAATGTCTGGTAATTCCCGGACTGTTCCACCGCGCGGCGAATGCGTTCGGAACGGGTATCGATGCAGAATACAAACTGGGCTTCGGGATCGGGCGCCTTCCCCGGCTCCCCTCCATCACGTGGTGCGGTAATCCGGGTTACCAGTTGTTGCTGGTAGGTGCGTTCCATAGCCTGCAGCCACGCCGAACGTATGCGATCTCCGTTCCGCACACCGTCGATTTCTCCGACGTTAGCCGGGAAAACGTCTTCTTCATGCATCAGGCAAACAGCCAGTCGCACGGCCAGGTAATCAAGTAACGTGATGGGATGTCGGTGCTGCCAGTCGCTGGAATTGTCGATACGGTACTTGATGTAGCCGGTCCAGCCCGGCAGTGACAACAGGTGGTGCCTGAACAAGGCCCGCAGGTCGTCCGGGCGGTACGAATCGAGCAGCTGTTGAAGGGTCTTCAGGGGGGTATCCGGAAGCGTGGAGACGGTCCCGCGGTTGGGCAGGGTATGGTCAAATCGGGCGGTCATTCGCCACGCCTCGTAGAACCCCTCCCCGCGGTTGGGCATCCCCCACTCGGTTGACCCCTGGTCGAGAAATACGGTGAGCCACTTGATCATGTGGCGATCCACCTCTCCCAGTATGCGCTCATCGGGCAGTTGCTGCTCCAGCTTTTTCAGTTTGTCTAGCGATTCTTCCACGGAAAGAGTAATCTCACGCTCCAGTAGCTCCTGCTCTACCAGACTCCGGTTGATTTCACCCCGGTTCCAGACCTGCTCGAACATAGCAGACGAAGGATAGCCGCTGATCCCTATCTGGCTGCGTATCCGGGAAATGGCATCTTCAAAGTGGAGATGTTCCAGGCCCGCCAGGGGATTGGAGGTAACAAATGAATAGAGCGGCCAGTTTTTTATCAGTTGATCCGAGAGCTCCCGGATGGTTGTGACGATCACTTCTTTTTTCATGAGTTTGATAAACTTCCGGTTACTGAAGTATGGTGTTGGACTTGGGTTGCGAAATGTTGAGCAGGTACACATAAAGTCGACGTGATTTCCGGTAAAGCTTCAGCTCAATTACCAAAAAGGTAGCCAGATAAAGCACTGCCACGGTAATTTGATCCCAAGCGATGGCCACCGGTACCTCCGCCATCGGAACGGTTGTCAGCAGCTGCGAAACACCGTTAAACATTCCGGCATAGACCAGGAGGGCGGGTATTATCACCAGCGGCAGGGCAATAAGGCGTGTAACAGCCGGCAGCGAGGAATGCCTGAGAATATCCTGGGAGCCGTGGATCACCGTCAGTACAATGACAAATGTGAGAAAAAATCCGCTGTTCAGTGCCAGCCCCTTGCCGGTGGCATAGGCGAACAGGATTCCACCGGCCAGACCGCTTACCAGGGTGATCGGCAGGTACCAGTTTTTCCAGCGATCCTCATCCCCGGAAGTGGGTGATTCCCGGGCTACATTGTCACCGGATGAGAGAAAGAGGAATGCCTTGTAGAACCCGTGGAGAATCAGATGGGCGACGGCGGCCGAAAAAAAACCGAGCCCACACTGCAGCAGCATGAATCCCATCTGGGCGGTGGTGGAACAGGCCAGCTTCTGCTTGATGTTGGCCTGTACGAACTTGCTGAACTTGCCCACCAGTGCCCCGATACCGCCTGCCAGCACCAGTATCCAGAGCAGGTCGGCGAGATATATCAGCGGAGCTGTTCGCGCCAGCAGGATTGCCCCGGCATTGACGAAACCGGCATGCATCAGGGCGGAGGCGGGTGTCGGTGCGGTCATTGATGACATCAACCAGCGCTGAAAGGGGTAGAGGGCTGCCTGGATGACCGTCGCCACAATAACCAGCAGCATGGACAAGCGTACCACGGTGCTGCCAGCCGGCAGATCTGCAGAAACGATACCTGAAATATGCCAGATGCCGGTTTCAGCGGCCAGCCATGTCAGTCCCCCGGCCAGCAGAAGCGTGCTGAGGAGAAAATAATTGCGGGCATTTCTCCGAGACGCTTTGCCCTCCAGGTAGTGCGTGTATCCCCCGATAAGTTCGGCCATCAGCAATCCCATGATCAGCCACCCGAAGGTAAACAGTGCGATATGATCGGAAATGACAACTAGCAAAACCGAAAGAATAAAAAGAGTGCAGTTGAGCAGGAACCGAGGCAGTTTAGCAGACCCGGCCAGGTACCGGGCGGAGTAGCTGAGTACGATGCTGCCGAAAAGGGTTGCGGCCGCAGCGATGACAAGCGTAAGATGGTCGACCAGCAGGAACCCTTCAAAACGCCACTCAATGGGACGATAGAACGCAATGCCGAGCAGCACCAGGAAAAAAAGAAAGGTGGTCCACATCCCCTGCACCAGAATCCTGGAAAAGATGCGATTTTTGTTCCTTAGACTCTGGTTCGCCGATCTGATTGACATAATTTGTTTGTCGGGTGATACGTGTTATCAGTAATTTCCATTCTGCCGCGCTGTTCAACGCCGCGATGAATATAGAGATCAGTATCAATTAATAAGAATTAATAGTTTAAATGGAATTCATAAACAATAGCTTATCCATCAGGCTGCTTGCCCGGGGTCCCGGTCAAATACGGTCGGACACGGTGTGAAAGAAGAACGGGAAAACAGACACTAGCGCAGTGCAGTGCCAACAAAAGGACATGAGAGGCTTCCCGGTTGTGAAAAGCCCGGCACAGAAATACGGGGAACTGCTGATTTGTTTTGTGATAAATAACTGTTTTTAAATTACTTAAACTTGATATTTTGAGACTGATAAACGTACATTGCAAATATGGTACAGGCTGAAACGGTCGATCAAATCAGTATTATGAAGTGATCCGCTGCTAACACGGGAGCCACCGCCGGCAGAAAGACAACAACCATCAAGGATCGTGTTATCGCCGGTCGGATTCCCCAATGTTGACAAAACGAGGTGCTACGTGAACAAGATGAATATTACCGCCGGTTTTCGGCGCTGCTGGTACCCTTTATCTCTCTTCCTTCTGTTCCTGGCCACTCTACAGTTGATAATCGGTTGCGAAGAGAATGCATCTGAACCGGGGTTTGCAGATTCCCTGGAGGTCATCCGTTCAGCGGAACCGATCATTGAGGCGGCCGGGATTACGATGAGTTTGAGGGAAGGCCACGACCAGGGAGCGGCGTATTTAGTAGATTTGAGCGGTATCGCATTCAACCCGGTTGTCAGTGACGGTACGCGATTGGCCTGGAGTATTGAATATGATGTGCCCCCATTCAGGGGTACGCAGGAGAACGTCAACCTGTATTCAACCAGGGGGCAGGAGCTCTGGAAACCGCTCAATCAGCTGCTTTCCCTGCGGGAAGAGCTGCAGCAGGAATATCCTGCACTTACCTGGAAAGAGCTGCAGGTAACCATTTGGTTACTGCTGGAACACAAGCCGTTTGCTATTGACGATATAGGAACATACGAGTACTTCGATCCGGAACTGTTTAATGACGGTCAGTACAGGTTCGACCCGGTGCTGGTGAACCAGATTGTTTCGGCAGTCACCGATACGTCGGCCGGGCGGCAATCCGGCGGGGAGCCCGCCGTTTTCGCTGTCATCATTGAGAATCAGGGTCAGACACTCATCATCGAGGCGGAAGATGTGCAAACGTTCACCCACAGCGGAGAATTGACGACCACCCAGGTGAATCAAAACGGGAGAATCCGGATCAAAACCGAGGTAGCAGAGAATGGGGAGGAACGTGACTTGACGTATGACCTCTACCTGAGCGATGATCGGGGCAGCCCGGTACAGGGTGTAACTGTATATTACAGTCAATTGAACAGCAAGTCGATTCTATACATCCGGGATCCGGACGACCGGTATGTTTCCGCCTATTTTGCCGGCACACCGGATGAACTGGCAGCGTATTTTGAAGCCTCAAACCAGTCGATCCTGCAGGCGAAAGCTTCCGGAAGCGATGGGATACCAACAAACGTGCTGGCTACCCGGACCATCCAGGCGCGGATTTCCCTGGTAAACACAGCGGACGCCGGAGAACAGGATACGGGCTTTCGAAAGCTGGATCGATTTTTTCTCAGTGATCAGTTCGAACGTCGCCGATCAGATGTAAACGGCGATTATATTCTGAGGTGCAGAGCAGCCCGGGAAATATTGAATCGCATGACAGGCCGCATTGAAGCCGGAAGCACCGTAAATGAATTTTTGCTGTTTTTTACAAAGCCAAACGAAGAGTTCGAAGCATTTCAGTTAAAAAGTCAAACCGTGATGAGTGAATTGAACTCAGAACTGGCTGAGTTTGTCGTCAGAAGTGAAGTTGAAAATGAACTTATTCCAGAAAACCGGGACCCCCTCAGGAGCCGTATCGGTCTGAAAATACTGTACGAGGATGAGAAGATCGACGACCAGGTGACCAGCCAGATCCTCTATAACGAACCAGGCTGCCGGTTGCAGCTCAATTAACCTGGCGCGTTTGGCGGTAAAAAAGTAAGCCGTTATGTCATTCTGAACTTGTTTCAGAATTTCGCAAGGCCCCTGCCGTTGAGTTCAGCTCGCAACAGATCAACACTCAGTGCCACCGCGAGATCCCGGATCGGGGTCCGGGATGACGCAGAAGACATTCCATGGTTCTTTGCCATCTAATCTAACCACTAAACGCGTTAACCTATTGATGGAAACCAAGCCGATTGATTTTGTCATCCGGCTATCTGTGACCCGTGGTTATAAAAAAGGTGTTGGTTCCGGTCCCTGAAAGAGGACAGCAAGAGCCTGCAGCATGGTTGACTCAGCCCGGTCTGAACCGCGAATAAGTTGATTCTATTCCACCCGGTGACATCATTCAGCGACTCCACCTCCGGGTATTTTCGTCGCCTGTAACAATGACTAGAAGAAACCGTACCCAGTTTGTGACTGCCTCACTAGATGATAACTGCGGATCAGATCGATGAGCAGATTACAAATACGGGATGTCAGCAAATATTACGGAAACCAGGCGGCCCTGGAGGGTGTAAGCCTGGAGATGGACAGTGGAATATTGGGATTGCTGGGTCCCAACGGCGCGGGAAAATCCACCCTTATGCGGATTGTGGCAACTATTGCTGAACCTTCGGGGGGAAGCGTGTGGTGGAACGAGCGCCCGATATCAGATAATCCCAACCGGCTGCGCAGCGTACTCGGATACCTGCCGCAGCAGTTCGGGGTGTATCCCCATCTCACAGCACGAGAGTTTTTACGGTATCTTTCTGCTGCCAAGGGCGTTCATGCCCCGGAACGTGTCGAAGATCTTCTGGCGAGGGTTAACCTGACGGAATATGCCGACCGAAGGCTGGAGACCTATTCCGGGGGCATGAAGCAGCGGGCGGGTATTGCTCAGGCGCTGCTCAACGATCCGGAGCTGCTGATTGTAGATGAACCCTCCTCCGGGCTGGACCCGGAAGAGCGGGCGCGGTTTCGGAACCTGCTTTCGGAGCTGGCGGGGGACCGTATCGTTATCCTGTCTACACACATTGTGTCTGACGTGGAGGCGGTTGCCGACCGTATCGCCGTTCTCAGGGATGGACACCTTCTTGCCGATCAACCCCCCGGCACACTGCTGGCATGGGCGGAAGGCAGGGTCTGGGAACTTACTGTTGATACCGGGCGTCTGTCCGCTTACCGTGATACCTATACCATCACCTCGGCCACTCACAGCCCGCAGGGTACCCGGATTCGGCTGGTCTCGGAATCTTCACCCGAGGGCAATGCCAGATCTGTGACTCCCTCTCTGGAGGATGCCTACCTGCTGCTGATGAACCAGGAAATTCCCAACCGGGATAACCGCTCCTGATGCGACCGCTGCGAACCATATCGGAATTCGCGCGCGCCGACCTGATGGAACGGGTACGGCGGTACAGTTTCCTGTTTATGCTGCTGGGGGCCGCCGGGCTGGCGTATACCGTATTCGCCGACTACTGGCGCTTTCGGATCGCGGAGCACTACCGAATTGCCATCGGACCGGTGCGCACGGGAACGCTGGTGGCCCTGGTCACCAACACGATACTTACCTTTGCAGGATTTTACCTGGTAAAAGGGTCCGTATCACGCGACCGGCGACTGGGGATCGGTCCCATACTTTCGGCGGCACCGGTACGCTGGAGATGGTATATCGGCGGGAAATACCTGAGCAACCTGATGGTACTCCTGCTGACCGTAATCGTACTGGCTGCAATCTCGATGGGCATTACCGCGGTGAAGATGCGGGCTTTTACGATCGGGGCCGCCTGGCAGGTTCTTTCCCCGTTTCTTCTGCTTACGGTACCGGTGCTGTTTGCTATAGCCGGGATCGCGGTGCTGTTTGACACCCTTCCCTATTTGCGGGATACGACGGGTAATATAGTTTACCTGTTCTTGTGGGCGGGAATCTTCAGCATTTCAGAGACCTATCCGTCCCTCGATTTTATCGGGTTAAACACCACAATTCGTCACGTGCATGAAGCACTGGCCGTCGCTCATCCGGATGCCAACATCGGATCGTATGCCCTGCAGATCAACACCGCCGGACAGGCATCACTGACCGGGTTTCACTGGTCGGGGCTGACATGGAGCTCGGATATCGTGTTTCACCGCATCAATTTCCTTGGGTTGGGACTGCTGCTGTGCTTTCTCTCGTCAGTGGCCCTGTATTTCGTTAATCCCTTTCAATCCCAGATTTCAAACAGTACAGCGGGCAGTAACTCTGAAACAGCTGAATTCTCACGAAGTGAACCTGTCGAAACCAAAAGGCACGATGTTGCAGGTATGGCACCGCCGGTGTTCACCTCTCCCACAGCAGGATTCTTCCGAACGTCGCTGATGGAGCTTCAGATGATGTTGCGGGGTCGTTCCTGGTGGTGGTACCTGGTGCTGGCGGGACTATCCCTGATGGCTTTTGTGGTTGACAACGCCTCCCTGGTACTGCTGGGTACCTGGTTGCTGCCATTGCAACCATGGTCCGCACTCGGTTGCCGGGATGCCCAGTACGGTACCGACTGTTTGCTGAAGTCGTGCCCGTATTCGAGCCGCACGCTGATTCCGGCTCGCCTGGCCGCGGGAGCGGGGATCTCGATTCTTGCCGGAATAGGCCCGCTCACCTATTATTTGTCGACCGGTGCTGCAGGTCTGGCACTGTCACTGGGCAGCGGGGCCGTTTTTATTCCGTCACTGGCACTTTGCCTCGGTACGTGGACGAACCATCCAAGGGCATTTGAAGCGGTATACCTGCTGTTATGGTACCTTGGACCCCTAAACGGAATAGTCCCGCTGGATTTTATGGGAGTAACCGAACGGGCCGCACAACTGGGGATACCGCTGATAGCCGGGGGCATCAGCATGCTTCTGTTGTGTGCCGCCTGGGTGGGATGGGGACGAGGATCGTAGGTAGCGTACACCGAATTTCAGAGTGAGCGTACCAGATCTGCTGCAAAAGTAGATATGGGTTGTGCGGTTGTCGTTGAACATTTACCGCTCAACCTGTGGACCAGCTAGCATATCCCGGAACCGGTGAAAACAAGATTGTTCTGCCCGTGTACTCCGGAAAAAGTAGTTGCTTTTCCAAATTGGGACCTGGAAAGAAAAGGAATCGAAACCTATGATCAGAACTAATTTTTCATATTTTATCTTTTTATCCGGATACGTCAAATATTGTAAGAATTAAAATCCATGAGATCTACGGTTGAACGAAGAGACAATATTATTCAGCTTCTCAATGAGAAAGGGAAAGTACGGGTCGACGAATTGAGCGAAAGATTTTCCGTAACAAAGGTAACAATCCGCAACGATCTTGACTTCCTGGAAAAAAAAGGAATTTTACACCGTACACACGGGGGAGCGCTGCTTCGGCGAAATGTGTATGAAGATCCTACCCTGGAAGAGAAACAGAAGCTGCACCGGGAGGAGAAGCAGCGCATTGGGCTGAAAGCTGCTGAAATGATCAACAGCGGCGATTCCATCCTGCTGGATTCCGGGACCACAACCCTTGAAATATCACGGAATATCAATGGGAAAACTGATATTACGGTGATGACCAACGCGCTGCAGATTGCGATGGACCTGACCGCAAAAAGGGAGATTTCGGTAATGCTTACCGGCGGATCAATCCGCAGGGAGTCCTATTCGCTGGTCGGACCCGATGCGGAAAAAACGATTGGCAATTACTTCTTCGACAAACTGTTCCTGGGTGTAGACGGCCTGGATATTAAACACGGGCTTACCACCCCCAATCCCATGGAGGCCCAGTTAAATCGGATGATGGTTGATCGGGCTCAAAAAGTGATTGCAGTGACCGATTCCAGCAAATTCGGCCGCCACAGTTTTTCGTTTATCTGCGGGTTGGATGTCATCAGCAGTATTATCACCGATCGCAACATTACGGATGCTTTTAAATCAGAATTCAGGAAACGGAATATCGAGGTTGTTACGGTGTGATGATTTCTACCTGTCTATTTCCATGAAATGTGATAACGGTTCGAGTGACTATTTGATGGGGACAGCCCCGTGGTTCAGCAATTCAGAAAATAAGCAAAAAGTTGTCAGCTATCAGCGTTCAGATGAGTTTCAATCCTTGTTTTGGTGGATCAGCAATTCAAAGACGCAATCATCTATAAGAAATTGATATTATGTGACTTAAGTGGTGTTTATGATGCATTATGATTGCTGTTATTTGTCATACACCTGTTAAAAATTACCGGCAAATCACTTGTTTGCGAACGGGTTCCTGCCTCTAACATATTGCAGATCAATGTTTTATATCGTTTCCTGTTTTACAATATCATAATTTAATCCTCGGAACGGGGCCTAATTCCTGTGTTCTAAGAAAACTGAGTTTAAAATTTAATTTTAATGCAATAGACTAAGGTTTTACCGACCAGTTACACACAGTTATGGTATCAAAAATGGAGGTTGTGGTGGTAATTCTGTAATACCCATTTCAAAAGCAGGTTTTTATTTGTTCGTAAATATTGTGGGTTTATCTTTTATTTAAGAAAAGCATTTCATAATACTGCAAATCCATTTTGTAATCACGCTTTTAAAATACCAGTATTCTGACAGTACTTCTTTATAACAGATCACTATATCTCATTGTGGATTACTAATCAGACATCAATTCGGCCAGTGATACATTTGATCGGTCATTCAATACCGGCAGCTGTTTTTTCCACATTTTGTAATATAATCCCCTGTTTTCCATTAATTTGTTGTGCTCCCCCTCCTCGATGAGGTTACCCTGTTTAAACACGCAAATTTTATCCGCATTTATCACGGTGCTCAGACGATGGGCAATCAAAATAACAGTTTTACCCTCCCTGCTAAACAGATCGATTGTTTCTTTTACCAATAGTTCGGATGTAGAGTCCAGTGAAGAGGTGGCTTCATCTAGAATTAATACCTCTGGATTCTTGTAAAGAGCTCGTGCAATGGCTATTGACTGTTTTTGTCCGCCTGAAAGTGTGGCTCCATTTTCGCCCAGGTAAGTATCAAACCCTGCCGGAAGGTTTTCTATAAACTCCAACATGCCCAGTTTCTTACAAATGGTTATAATCCTTTCCATATCAGGGTCGAATTTACCGACAGCAATGTTTTCAATAACATTACCGGCAAACAGATCAATATTTTGAGGTACGACGGAGATATTATCTCTGAGGCTTCGATTATCGATATTTTTTAGATTTATATCACCGATGAGTACCCGTCCTTCATGAAACGGATACAGTTTTTGCAGGATATTGATAATAGTTGTCTTACCTGAACCGCTTTCACCCACAAACGCTGTTATTTTTCCTTTGGGTATAGTCAGATTCAGATTTTCAAATACCACTGCGCGAGATCCGTAGCGGAATTTAACATCCTGAAATTTAATATCGCCAATTAACTCAGGTTTTAATTGAACTTGTCGGCCTTCCTTCTCCTTTTCAAGATCCATGATTTCAAACAAGCGATCGGCAGCAATCATAGCATCCTGGATGGTTTTGTTCATCCCGATAAGCTCATCAACAGGTCCGGTGAAATAGCCTATAACCGCATAAAACGAGAGCAGCTCACCGGGTGTTATTACTTGTTGAAGTACAAAATATCCGCCGACCCAAAGCAAGATGATAGTAAACAGCCTGGAAACAAACTTGGTAGCGTTACCGGAAAATACCGAGTTTAAGCCGGAACGATATACGGATTTAAGGAGCCGGATAAATCGTGTTTCGGTTTTAAGATTTGCAAACTCTTCTAAACCGAACTGCTTGACGGTTTTGATCGAGTTTAAAGATTCCACAAGCTGGGATTCCAGATCTGCGGCATTTTCCATAAGTTGACGCTGAGTATTCCGATTGATTCTATTGGTAATGTAATATACAAGCCCATAGGCGGGAATAATTGCTAGCATAACCAGTCCCAGCTTCCAGTAATAGGTGAACATCAGGCCAAAAGAGAATAGTACTATAAAAATATTTACCGCCAGGTTGATGGAAACATCATTAATGAACGCCCTTATTTTTACGGCATCATTAATTCTGGAAATAATCTCCCCTGTTCTCATGGAATCAAAAAAACGCTGTGGTAGTTTGGTCAGGTGTTTGTAATAGCCCAGGATAAGACGGGCATCAATTTGCTGACCGGTTTTGAGTGAAAATATCGTTTTTGTTGCCCCGAAAAATATCTGAAGAAGTAATAAAACGATCATGGACATACTAAGTAAGTTCAGTAAATTTACATTTCCTCCCGGAAGTACGTGATCCACAATAAGCTGCACATATATGGCCGTGGATAGACCGATAATTGTAAAAACCGCTGCTCCAAACAGGGCCTGTAACATTACCTTCTTATGCGGTTTGACGAGGAACCAGAGCCTGCTTGTAATCGAAATTTTTTCATTACCTTCCTCAAAATTTTCACCGGGCATCAACAGTACAAGCACACCCGACCACTGTTCCTTGAATTCTTCGTGTGGGACTTTATGTAGCTTCCCGTCCATAGGATCCATCACTATAATCTCGTTGCCAGTGGTATTATAGATAACCACGTAATGGTGCAGCACTTCTTTAACTACTACATGCGCGATTGCTGGAACAGGAATATTGAACAGGCTTTCAAAGTTTCCGCGTACACCTTTGGCCTCAAACCCGAGCTCTTCGGCAGCCTCAACCATACCCAGTACATTGGTGCCCTTTTTATCG
>JAWVZC010000014.1:0-23218 GCA_033722415.1 Balneolaceae bacterium
GGCAGATAACTTACCCGGTGACCCCCTCCTACGCCAAGATATTCTCATTGCCTGAATCCGCCACAAACACGCAGGCCGACTGGGTTTCCTCCACATACCTGCGCAGCTCATCCAGGTCTGGTTCCTCCGGCAGCCCCAGCAAGTCCACATCCGCCTGCGGGGCGTTGCGCATCACCGTTTTAAAATCGCCGATCTCCACATGGGGAATCGCATCCGGCAGGCGGGCCACATCCAGCAGGTTTTCCAGGTACTCGTAGGCATGTTCCACCTCCGCCTCGTCCACCACCGTGATAATTCGCATCCGGGCATTCCAGTTCACCTTCAGTTTGTAGGCGGTAAGCATGGCCAGGTCCACATTGCCCAGCTCCATACTCAGGTCCCATTCGGGGCTCTGCTCGTGGATCCACACGTTAACCGAATCGCTGCGTCCCAGCTGGGCTATGGTATCCTCCACATAGAGCTGGATGCCCATGTCGTTCAGGCGCGCCTGCCGGATGATCGACAATATTTCATCGTCGTACCGCTTGTGGGCCGGCAGCCGCAGAAACAGGATATTGGGCCGGAAAAACGTGCCTTGCAGCGTCTGCAGTGAGTTGAGCACCGCATCCTCAAAATTGTCGGATTCGATGATACTCCAGCGGGCATAGATATTTTCGCGCTGAAATGAACTGGAAAAATCCATCAGTGATTCCCGGAATTCACTGTCACTGCTCTTTTGTGCCATCCCTACCAGCTTCACCGATCCCTTGGGATATACGAGATTCCGAATAAGGCTGAAATTGCCCCGCAGCTCACGGGAACTGCGTACCGGCACCAGCAGATTGGCTTTCCAGGCTCGTTCGGTGTGTTCCGGCAGGCTCGAGACCCGTTTGGCCGCCCACTCCGCCAGCGATACAAACAGGCCGCTCCGCATGTCGCCGTAGGGCACTTCCAGCTTCCGATTACTCAGGTAGAGATAAGTGATGATGACAAAACCGAGAGCGATAAGTCCAAAGGTGGAGTTGATAATAAACATGGTAAACAGGCAGCCCACCGTACCCAGCAGCGGCACAAATTTGGGAATCCTGAACGTGGGCCGAAAACTGATCATGTCCATCCGCTGCTCGATAAACACCACCAGGTTGATCATCATGTAGGTGATCAGGAAAAACATCGTGATCAGCGGGGCGATGGTGTTGAGGTCTCGCAACAGCAGCGTACCCAGCACCAGTGCACCGGTCAACAGGATGGCGTTGCGCGGCTCCCCGTTTTCAGCCAGTTTTGAAAACACCTCTCCCCCGGGAAAGATCTTGTGGTCACCCAGTGCCTGCAGGATGCGGGGTGCCCCCACGATGGAGGCCAGTGCGGATGAGAAGGTCGCCCCCAGCAACCCGCCCAGCACCGCCGGGGCCCAGAGAGCGTAGTCGATCATCACGGTGTAGTTGTTCACCAGTTCATCCACCGGCGCTACCTTTGCCATCCAGTACCCCGTGGACATATAAATGAGGTAGCTGATGGCGATGGCCGCCAGCGTGCCCAGCGGGATACTCTTCTTGGGGCTCTTCAGCTCCCCCGACATGTTGGCGCCGGCCATGATCCCGGTGGCCGCCGGAAACAGTACCGCAAAGACCACCCAGAAGCTGATGCCCTGGAAGTTATCCTCCGGCGCCCCGGGGAACTCCCCCCACCATTGGATACTGTACTCCATCGCCCCGGTAAACACGCTGGCACCCACCGAAACCAGGGCCGCGATAATCACTGCCAGAATAATATATTGAATCCGGAAGGCCAGCCTGGCACTCAGGTAGGCCACCACAAACAGCAGGCTGAATACCACGACATCAACCACGATGGCGTAGTGGTCTGGAAAGATATAGAGCCACCCCTCCCGGAACCCGAAGATATACATCGTGATGGCAAAAGTCTGTGCCAGGTAGAGCGGCACCCCCACACTACCGCCGACTTCGAGTCCCAGCGACTGCGAAATGATCGAATACGCCCCGCCGGCCCTGATCCGGATATTCGTGGTAATGCACGACATCGACAGGGCGGTGAACGTCACGATGATAAAGGCAAGCGTAATGATGAGCCATCCCCCCAGCAGGCCGGCGTTCCCGATTACCCATCCCTGCCGAAGGAAAAGAATAACCCCCAGAATGGTCAGCAGCGTGGGCACAAATACCCCGCCGAAGGTACCGTACTTCTGCTGGATAGTGGAGGCGTGATCTTCCACCTGCTGCTGCAGGGTTGAATCATTCGTGGCTTGTTCATTCATAATGCCTTGTTTTCGAGGTAACCGTGATATAGTAGTTCCCCTGTTCCAAACTATGAAATCATGGATTAGGAACAAACTTGTTTCACATGGTACAAATTTATATCCTCATCCGCATAACGCGGGCATGGGGCTCCTTTCCTGCATTTTTCACATCAACTTCAAAAGTGCGGAACTGGTGAGTGTATAGTGCAATGAATGGTATAGCTGTTTTCGTGGAAAAGGACTGGACACGGTTCGTCCAGTGGAATTCAACAGCAAAGTGGATGAACCAAGGAATTGATTTTAGTTGTAATGGCATGACAAATGTGATAATCATACCACCCCATACATAATTCCAGAGGTATACTCCTATAAATCACATCCTTTATCCAGGTATAGCAGTTCGCTTCCTATCCTCCGCGTTTGAATTTCGCGCACGCTCAGCGTACCACCGGCAACGACTAATGGGAGTCAGAACTATCGAGGGCTTACAGCTCTGATGCAGATCTACCGGTTATTCGCTGAGCAACAGCTGGTGCTTGAGATTTCCTGTCCGGTGGCATATGTAGCATCACTGTTACGGTCCAACCGGCCATCATACATTAAAATAGGATGTTTTTAATGTATGGATGAAATAAAACCGTTATGTTGTGGTTGGAACAATAAGCAAACCTTAAAAAACTACTTTTTTGATGCCGGAAAAACCGCTCTATCAAGTCAACCCGGATCGCAACCGACCCTGGAACGAGCTTCCGGAATTGCCGATCCACGAGGATCTGTATAAAACCGTGGAGGTGTATCAGCAGCTGGGCCGGGCCAAGGAGGCACTGGCACTGCTGGCGGGACGCAGTGTGGCAATTCCCAACCAGGCGCTGCTGGTCAACAGCATCACCTTGCAGGAGGCGAAAGATTCGAGCGCCATCGAAAATGTGTTTACCACGTACGACGATCTTTACCAGGCATTCAGCGACCGCAAGTTTGATGATGCTGTTCCCAGTTCCACCAAGGAGGTTCTCCGCTACCGGGAGGCGATCTGGAAGGGCTGGGAATACCTGGAAGAGAACAACGGGTTCGATATTGTTTATTTTGTAAACCTCTACCGGGCTATCAAAGAGGCCGGGGATGGCATTCGTCCCCCGTTTGCCCGCACCCATATTCGGCAGGGCGGCAGCGGTCCCAATGCCGGAAAGCGGATCTACACGCCGCCGAAAGGCGAAGGAGTCCTGGAGAAGAAACTTAAGAACCTGGTGACGTTCCTGAATGACGACACGATCCCCCCTGAAGAGCCGCTCCTGAAGATGGCGATCGCTCACTTCCAGTTCGAGGCAATCCACCCGTTTCGGGACGGCAACGGCAGGGCGGGGCGCATTCTCAATATCCACTATCTCACCTGGTCGGCTTTGCTGGAACTACCGATACTCTACCTGAGCCGCTACATTATTGAACACAAGCAGGAATATTATGATCGGCTGGCCGCGGTTTCCCAGCAGGGAGCCTGGGAAGAATGGCTTCAGTTTATGTTGCGTGCGGTAGAATCGACAGCCCGCCTCACTTACCGGAAGGTGAACGATATACTGGAGGCCAAACAGGAGGTCCTGGAATTCCTGCAGAACAACACCAGTTTCCAGCGACCTGATCAGCTTGTGGATGCGATATTCACCCAGCCCTTCACCAAAGTGAGCCACCTGACGGACGACGGCATCTATGCTGAAAATACAGCACGCAGCTACCTCAACGAACTGGCCGAAATGGGCGTTCTGGAAAAACGGGTGATCAAGGGACGCCACTACTACCAGAACCGCGAACTTGAGGAGATTTTATCGTATTAGATGTGAGTCGTGGGCACTGGGTCTTGGGTAATAGGTCGTGAGTCATGAGTTTTGAGTTGTGGGTTTTTCCGATTTTACGGAATAAGGTAATTGGTGTGATGGATGAATATCAGGCTGAAGATGGCGCGGTCTCCATTCATTCCACTATCCACTACTTAATCGGGAGTCTAAACCCATGCTCTGCCGGGTCGAAAATGGAGGGTTTGACCATAGAGCGGATGAACCGAGGTTTTATTTTAGTTTTTAAATGGCAAAATAATCGTGATGAACATACTCCCACCCTGCATTTTTATTTGATCCGGTACCAGTTCTCCTCCACATATGCGGGTGAACGCAACCAACCCCTATGATTTGACTGATATAATTGTAACATTAACCGGGGGGAATCAGTACAAAAACGATGTCGTCGGGACAGGGACGGACAATTTTACTTCTGACCTGCGACATCTGCACCGTAAAATCGAATAGTAAGCTAATAGATTAATTATGAAACAGTACCAAAAAGCGGGATTACTCTATTTATTTCTGCTACTTTTTGCAACACAAACCTCGGCGGGGCAGATCAGCGCCAAGCTTATGCGCTACATGGATATCTCCGACGATCAGATCACGTTTGTTTACGGCGGTGATATATGGCTGGTGGACAAGCAGGGCGGAACGGCCCACCAGCTTACGACCTCACCCGGGGAAGAATCGTGGCCGAAATTTTCGCCGGATGGCGATCACATCGCCTACTCCGCCAGCTATGACGGCAACGAGGACGTATACGTGATTCCAACCGATGGCGGGGTTCCCACACGGGTAACCTACCAGTCGCATGCCGACCGGATGGTCGCCTGGCACCCGGACGGTGAGCACCTGCTGTTTGCCTCGGTGCGCAAGAGCGGACGGGCCCGCTACAACCAATTCTACAAGGTGTCCCGGGACGGCGGTCTGGCGGAACGCCTGCCGATACCCTACGGCGAACTGGCCAGCTACTCACCCGATGGCAACCGCCTGGCCTACATCACCAAGATCACCGAAAACTACCCGTTCAAGCGCTATCGCGGCGGGCTGGCCTCTGACGTCATCCTGTTCGATCTGCGCGACAACACTGCCCGAAAAATCACCGACAACCCGGCCACCGACGGTAAACCGACGTGGGCGGGCAACAGCATCTACTACCTGTCGGACAGGGGCGACGACATGCGCCTCAACATCTGGAAATACAGCCTGGAGAGCCGGCAGCACAGCCGCCTGACCGATTTTGATGATTACGATATAACGTATATGTCGGCTGGCGATGAGGACCTGGTGTTCGAGGCCGGCGGAACGCTTTATGTGATGGATCTCGAAACGGAAGAGTACGAACAAGTTGATGTGAATGTTATCAGCGACCTCTCGAAGGAGATGCCGCGCACGGTGGACGTGAGCGATCAAATCAGTAATGCCACCGCCGCACCGGGCGGCAAGCGTGTCGTGTTTGAAGCACGCGGTGAACTGTTCAATACGCCGGTTAAAGAGGGTTTCACCAGCAACATGACCCGCTCCAGCGGGGCCTTTGACCGCAACCCGGCCTGGTCGCCCGACGGGCAGCAGGTGGCCTACTGGAGTGACCGCTCGGGCGAATACGAGATCTGGCTGCAGCCCGTCGACGGCAGCGCGGAGGCACGCCGGCTCACCAGTCGCGGCGAGGGTTTCGGATACACCCTGCACTGGTCGCCCGACAGCCGGAAACTGGCGTTTATCGATGAAACCAATACGATCTATGTCGTCGATACCGAAACCGGCGAGACAGAGGAGGCGGGCAACACGCAGTGGAACATCGGGCACAACGGCCGGTTCGGCTACCCGATTTCCTGGTCACCCGATTCCCGCTGGGTGACCTTCACACAGGGCCTGGAAAACGCGCATTCGGCGATCTATATCTACGATACCGAGAAGAATGAGGCTCGACAAGTGACCAGCGGCTTCTACGACGATACGGGCCCGGTATTCAGCAGAGACGGCAAGTACCTGTTTTTCCTGACCGACCGCGAATACGATCCCGCCTACTCCAGCCTCGAAGACGGTACCTGGGTGTATCCCAATGCCACCAAAATAGCCGCGGTGAGCCTTACCGAAGAGGTCGACTGGCTGCTTCATCCCAAAAATGATGTGGTGGAACAGAAGCGGGAGGATGAGGATGCGAATGGCGAAGAGAAAGGCGATGATGAAGAATCCGACAGCGGGGAAAACCAGGCTGTAGCGATCGACTTTGAGGGATTTGAATCGCGCCTGGTGCTGCTGCCGCCGGAAGCGGGCAACCTGGCCGGCCTGATGCCGTTCGAGGGCAAGCTGGCGTACCTCCGGTTCCCGAATACCGGCTCCTCTGGCCAAGCGCCCAGCGTGCAGTACTACGACCTGGAGGAACGCAAGCAGGAGACGATCATCGCGCCGGTCAGCAGTGTCAGCATGACGGCGGACGGCAAGCAGCTGCTTGTCAACAGCCAGGGCAAGTACGGGATCGTGGATCCCGCACCGGGGCAGGAGGTCAAGGAACCGATTCCCACCGACGGACTTGAAATGGACCTGGTGCCCCGCGAGGAGTGGCGACAGATCTTTGCCGACACCTGGAGGCGGTACCGCGACTTCTTCTACGATCCCAACATGCATGGAGTTGACTGGGAAGCGCTTCGCGAACGGTACGGTGCCCTGATCGACGATGCCCGCACGCGGTGGGATATCAGTAACCTGCAGTCGAACCTCGGCGCAGAGCTGAGTGCCGGGCATACCTATACCTTCGGCGGGGATACCGAAGAGGTTGACCGCGTGGAGACCGGGTTCCTGGGGATCGACTGGGAGAAAAACAACGACCGGTACCGCGTGGGCCGTATCGTCCGACCCGCCCCGTGGGATATGCAGGTCCGCTCCCCGTTCGACCGTTCGGGGGTGGACGTGGATGAAGGGGATTACATCCTGGCGGTCAACGGCACCCCGCTGGATCCCGATAAAGATCCCTACGCCGCGTTTGAAGGGCTCTCCGGCGAAACGGTTGCCCTGACGGTCAGCGAGTCTGCCGAAGCCGATAATACCCGCGAGGTTATAGTAGAAACGCTCACTCAGGGCGAAGAGCTGGAACTCCGCCACCTGGAGTGGATAGAGCGAAATCGAAAGAGGGTGGAGGAGCTTTCCAACGGTCGCCTCGGGTATGTCTACATGTCCAACACGGCCGGCCAGGGGCAGCGCGAGCTGGTTCGCATGTTTTATGGACAGCTCCACAAGGATGGGTTTGTGATCGATGAGCGTTTCAACGGGGGCGGCCAGCTGGCCGACCGTTTTATGGAGCTGCTGGAGCGACCGGTGGTCTACAATCTCCACTGGCGCCACGGCAGGGATCACACCTGGCCTGTCAAGACGAATACGGGTCCGATGGCGATGGTGATCAACGGCTGGGCCGGCTCCGGCGGCGATGCATTGCCGTGGGCGTTCCAGGAACTGAATGCGGGACCGATCGTCGGGCAGCGCACGCTCGGCATTCTCGTGGGTCCCGCCACCGGCCACCAGCTTGTCGACGGCGGCGGCATCACCGTTCCGGGCGCCCGGCTGTATGACAATGACGGACACTGGTTCTGGGAGGGCGAGGGCGTCACTCCTGATATCGAGGTCTGGAACGACCCCGAATCGATGATCAACGGCGGCGATCCGCAGCTGGAACGAGCCGTGCAGGAAGTGATGAACACCCTGGAAGCAAATCCCGACATGCCGGAGATGACCCCCAGCCCGCCGATTCGCGAACGCACAGCCGAGGAGTTGAATGATAATCGGCCGTAGTCTCAGTTATAGAATAATGCAGAAAATATCCGGACCCCGGCCCTGCCAGGTGCCGGGGTTTTTTGACCCGGACCTTATCCAGACATATTTTCTTCACCAAGGTATCCCGACAATGGCAAAGGAAACGATATGCGGGTGTGGTGACAACCTTTGGCAGGGACAACGAAACTGAGGGGGACCATTTCGCAGTCCACTACACACTGGTATACCCTTTTCAAGATTTCAGTCAATGGAACTCACTGCATATCAAAGCATTGCAAGAAATCCGACATAATTCTCCTGAGAAATGCAGGCTAATACCTCGACTTGAAGATAGCTGCTATATCCAGCTCCAGGTTCCTTCTTTCTACGCTTCACGTTGAAATCTTGTGTACGCACTTCCTGCATCCCGCAATTCTTACATTTGTTGTTTTCATCTCTGTCCCGAATTCATTAACTATATTCCGTGAGATTTCAGGGACACAGTGCGTCAGGATAGGGTCTGGCGTCTGTTTTTTCCAACCACAGGGATAACGGGAACAACAAATCGCATTGAAACTACATGAAAAACTGGAAGATCAAGCTCTCCCTCTTTCTGAACTATTTCGTGTTTGCCATTCTGCTCAACAGTGTGGGCACCGTCATTCTTCAGGTACAGACCGATTTCGGGATTACCGAGCAGGCGGCCTCCGTGCTCGAGGGATATAAAGATCTTTCGATCGCCATCGCCTCCTTCCTGATCGCCTCCTACATTCCCAAGTTCGGGTACCGCAAGTCGATGCTGGCGGGCCTGCTGTTTGTCACCGGGGGTGCCGTTCTGATGCCGCTGGTGCAGACCTTTTACATGACCAAAATCCTGTTTGCCTGCGTGGGGGTCAGCTTTGCCATTATCAAGGTATCGGTCTATTCCACCGTCAGCCTTGTGACTGACGGGGCCAACGAACACAGCAGCTTTATGAATGTGCTGGAGGGGATATTCAAAATCGGTGAGCTCTCTCTCTACTGGCTGTTCGGTTTTTTTATCGGTTCCGCCGCTTACACCTGGCTGGATACCTACTGGGTGCTGGCGGTCACATCCGGGGCGGCGTTTGTACTGCTTCTCTTTACCGAGCTAGACGAAAGCGAAGTGCAGGAGGAGAACCAGGATACCAAAAAGAGTTTCCTCGACATGATCGGGTTGGTGCGCTTTCCGCTGGTACTGCTGTTTATCGCAGGTATTTTCCTGTATGTTTACATCGAGCAGGCGATCACCACCTGGATGCCGACCTTTAACAACAAGATCCTGCAGCTGCCGAACGACATGAGCGTGCAGATCGTCAGTATCCTGGCAGCCACCACGGCGATCGGACGGCTGGCCAGCGGGGCCCTCATGAAATTTGTGAACTGGTTCTGGGTACTGATCGGTTCGGTGGTCGGGGCGATGATTCTGGTGATATCGGTACTGCCGCTGACGCAGGGCATCGAACCGGGTTCGGTATCGGGGTGGATGGATGCCCCGTTCGCCGCCTACATCTTTCCGCTGATCGGGCTGTTTCTGGCCCCGATCTACCCGACGCTGAGTTCCAGCGTGCTGAGCCGGCTTCCCAAAGCCAAACAGAGTGGCATGACGGCGCTGATCGTCATCTTTTCCGCCCTCGGCGGGACGACCGGCTCCATCTTTACCGGTTTTATCTTCGGTACGCTCGACGGCGTCACGGCATTCTACCTCTCCCTGGTGCCGATGGGCATCATGATCCTGATCCTGTTTCCCTATCGCAGCATGCGCGATACCTTTGAATTTGAAAGCCTGGTGAGCCAGGATAACCAGAATGTGTAACGCCGGAAAATCCGGTAGCAGCTTGAAGGGTGGATAGCAGTGTTAACATACGCTCCAGTTTTTTGCAGAGATGCGCTTATGAGATGGCCTTGAAGGGGAATCGAACGTCCTGTAATGAGCCCTTCTTGCAAGGTTTTGCATAAGGATACAGGGAACCACCACTTTTTAACTCAAATTCTCAATACCCTGCCAGGTAAGAAGTCTTTTGGAGTACCTGGATGCACGCCTCACCCTGAATTCACGGGATGGGGCTGAATAGACAAAAGAACAAGGGTCCCAAAGGATTTCTGTAATTGGTAAAATCTGGTTGCCATAATATTATTCAATGAAAACTGCGCGTTTAGTGGTTAGATCAGATGGCAACAAACCAGGGAAGGCCCTCTGCGTCATCCCGGACCCCGATCCGGGATCTCGCGGTGGTAGTGAGCGTTGATTTGTTGCGAGCTTAGCTCAACGGCAGCGGCCCTGCCAGAACCTGAAACAAATTCAGGACGACATACAGGCTACTTTTTTAACCGCTAAACGCGTAAAAATGAAGAAATGTATAGTTCGCGGGACTGTTCGCGGAACGCAGAGACCAAGCATGTGGGAAGTCGGCCGAAGAGATCTGGGTAGAACCTACCCATAAAGGCGATAACGTTAAGTAGTGAAAATGAGACAACCATACACTGGAGAATCGATAATAATTTTGAAGATATGCTTTCAAAGGCACAAAAAGCCTCTGCTCAACACTTCTGATGCCTGGATCCAACGCTCTGCGTAAAGGCTTGTAAAGAGATTTTTCACACTATCACCCTGAACAACAGCAGGTCATCAGCTGTATCGACGAAAAACAGTGATAATCTGCTGTCCATCAACCAGAATACCATGCAACCAATCGACCTTTCCGATTACATCCAGCTGGAAGGCCCGCTGTTCGAGGACGTGCAGCGCTCGGCTGTATTCAACGATTCCAAAACCTTTGTTGACAGTACCCCCAAGATCGATCCCCCGGAGATCATGGCCAGATATCACAATCAAAGGGACCGGGATGATTTCAACATTGAACAGTTCGTGCGGACACATTTTCACCTGCCGGAAAACGTCACTGAAACAGCCATCTCGATCGGTGCCACCATGGAGGCCCATATCGAAAAATTGTGGGACTACCTGGGGCGAACACCCAAAGAGAAGGTGCATCCCCACAGCACGCTGATCCCCCTGAGAGCGCCCTATATCGTTCCCGGTGGACGGTTCCGGGAGATCTATTACTGGGACAGCTATTTTACGGCGGAAGGACTGGCCGCCGCCGGTCGTATCGACATGGTGGAAAACCTGGTAAAAAATTTCTGTTACCTCATCCGCCAGGTCGGGCATGTCCCGAACGGGAACCGGAAGTATTACGTAAGTCGCTCCCAACCCCCGTTCCTCTTCCTGCTGGTCGACCTGCTGGAGCGCCACCGGGGCCGCAAGGCGATCGCTCCGTATATCGATCCGCTGAAAATGGAATACAGATTCTGGATGCAGGGCTCCGACACACTCACCGAAGCTCATTCCGCCCACCGGCGGGTGGTCCGTGTAAACCGGGGTTCGGGGGTGCTGAATCGCTACTGGGACGATCGTCCCCTGCCCCGGGAGGAATCGTGGCGCGAGGATGTGGAGGTTGCCATGGACCAGCCAAATCCGGAACAGGTACACAGCGACCTGCGGGCCGGTGCCGAATCGGGATGGGATTTCACCAGTCGCTGGCTTGACGATTACACGGACCTGAAAACCATCCGAACCACCTCCATCCTACCCGTAGATCTGAACGCCTTGCTGTACGGACTGGAAATGAAACTCGGCAAATGGACCAATGGTGAGGATTCGGACCAGTTCAGGCAGGCCGCACGAAAACGAAAAAAATTGTTCAACGAATATTTTTGGAATGAAGAAGAGGGATACTATTTCGATTACGATATACACAGTCAGGGCCAGACGGATTGCCGGTCGCTAGCGGGCGTCTACTCGCTGTTCCTGGAACTTGCCACCCGGCAACAGGCCGACCGCGTTGCCGGGGTACTGGAAAAGCAGTTCCTGCGGGCAGGCGGACTGGTCACCTCACTGCATGAAACCGGCCAGCAATGGGATGCTCCCAACGGCTGGGCACCCCTGCAATGGATGGCGGTGATTGGACTTCGAAACTACGGGCATGAAAAGCTTGCGGAAACCATCGCCCGGCGATGGGTAAAGCTGAATCGGACAGTATTTGACCGCACCGGCAAAATGATGGAGAAATACAATGTCTGTGACCTTTCGCTGGATGGCGGCGGGGGCGAATACCCGCTGCAGGACGGTTTCGGCTGGACGAACGGGGTGGTCACGGCACTGCAAAATGTATACAACTGGTGACATACTGCACCGAATAAAAAGGAGCAGGCGCCCGCACAAAGTTCGTTAATTTTTGCCTTCTCCAATAGCGGTATCGAAAATGGCTGAAAGTCCCCTGGTACGATATGGTTTAACCTGCATTTCTTGCAATGAAATTTTCATATTCCTTATTAAGCTATGATATACAGTGAGTTGCATTTGTTTACAAACCAAAAAGATATAATGGCGTGTAATCAGCTGCGAAATTGACTCATATGCTGCGTTCATCTGCAAATGGCTCACTTGACGTATGGTGCTGCTTTTCGATCCCTATTTCCACTTCGCTTTGCGTGCAAACCAATTTCTTGGTGGGAAATTAGGCTAATTATTCTTTCCATTGCAGTTCAAGGCGGCCATCCGAACGGAGTGATACCGAGTGCCCAAACCTGCCGCACTGCTCATCAAGCAGGCGGGCCAGCCACTCGACCGACTCATCCGAAGGACGCTGCAGCCGGAAGCGACGGATCTGCAGGGGACTCATTACAAGCGACTCCAGGATCCCGTCGGCATCCAGGCCCGGGAAATAGAGCAATACCAGGTCATCACGAAACTCCTCATGGCCGCTTATCCCCTCATAGTCGTTAATCAGGTCGCCGCAACCGTAGAGGATCAAGCGTCCGTTGTACACTTCGATCCCTTTGCGATGGTGCGATGAGTGCCCGTAAACCAGGTCTACACACCCGCTTTCGATGAGTCGGCGGGCAAACTGCCGCTCACTTTTCGGGATCTGGTATCCCCAGTTGCTGCCCCAGTGCAGGGATACGATTACCCGATCTCCATTATGGCGATTTTTTTTGACATCGGCAGCCACCCGTTCGGCACTTTTCCGATCGATATGAGCCAGCAGGTTCACCCCCGGGCGATCTTCGCGGGCCTCCCACGCCTTCGGGATCCCCGCTGTGGCGGTCCCATAGGAGAACACGAGCACCCTTCCCGTTTCGGTATGCAGCTGAGCCGGTTTCGCGGCGCGTTTACGGGTTTTCCCAGCGCCCGCAGTGTGTACACCGGCCTGCCGTAGCGAGTCCAGGCTCTCATTTAGTCCCTCGTATCCCCAATCCATAACGTGGTTGTTACCGAGTACTGCACAGTCGATGCCGGCCTCTTTCAGCAGCGGAGTATTCCCGGGATGCATCCGGTAGTGAATACTTTTTCCCGGCCAGGGTTCAGCATGAGTGGTAACCGCGGTTTCAAGGTTGATAATGCGCACCTCCGGGTTGAAATGGACAAGTTCAGTCAGGGCATCCCCCCAGATATAATCATAGGACACCTCCTCCGGGATGGAACCGTTCTCCCGTTCGGCAAGCTGCAGATACCGCCTGGCGTCCGTTACATACCGTTCATACAGCCGCGGTCTTACCGAATGCGGCAGCACCTGGTCGATTCCGCGTCCTGTCATCACGTCTCCCGACAGGCAGAGGGTCAGCCGGGATAAGCCAGGATGGTCATTGGAACGATAGCTATCCATAATCAAGCTGTTGAACAGAGTTGAATTCCATGCTGTTAATCCAAACAGCATCTTGCCGAACCGGTTCAGGAATGTTCTCCGGCCGTAACCGGAATACCTATTCATGGAGCCTGTATTCATATGATAATAGCACTTCTTTACTAACTGAAACAACCTTCAGGGGGAGGGCAGTTTCACCCGTAAAACAGATGAGTTTTGCGACAAAAAACGGATACTGATATCCTGAAAATTTCGACCGGATGGGCCGCACCGTAAAGCCGATCCGTTTGTTGTTCACTGTTCACCAAAAAAGTCTTATGTTTGGGGTGCACAAAAAGTGAACCAATTTCTATTTAGTATACATAAACAAGAATTTCCTGATTATGACTGAACAACGACGGGTTGTTGTAACCGGAATGGGTGCACTCACCCCACTCGGACACAATGTCAACGATTTCTGGAATGCACTCATAGAAGGTACACCCGGGGCTACCAGAATCACCAAATTCGATCCCTCGGAATTCCGAACCCAGGTGGCCTGCGAGCTGAAGGATTTTGATGCCGGTGACTTCCTCGAACATAATACGATCCGCCGAACCGATCCCTTTACCCAGTATGCCCTGATTGCCGCCGATGAAGCGATCAATGATTCCGGCCTGGAGCTGGACAAAATGGATCCATTCGACATCGGGGTGATATGGGGCAGCGGACAGGGGGGCATGGAGGTCTTTGAGGAAGAAGTTCGTAACTATGCTGAAAATGATTACTCCCCGCGTTTCAGCCCGTTTTTTGTTCCGAAACTGATTGTCAATATGGCCTCCGGCATGATTTCAATGCAGCACGGGCTGATGGGAATCAACTACACGGCCGTTTCGGCGTGTGCCACCTCGAATACGGCGATTATGGATGCCCTCAACTACATCCGCTGGGGCCAGGCGGACGTGATCGTGACCGGGGGTTCCGAGGCGGGCATTACCGAAGCCTGCGTGGGCGGGTTCTCCGCAATGCGGGCCATGTCGACCCACAACGAGGAACCTGAAAAAGCCTGCCGCCCTTTCGATGTGGATCGCGATGGATTCGTAATGGGTGAAGGGGCAGCTGCCCTTGTCCTCGAAGAGTATGAACACGCCAAACAGCGGGGAGCCCCCATCTATGCCGAGGTCACCGGTGCTGCCATGACCGCCGATGCCTATCATATTACCGCCACCCACCCGGAAGGTAAGGGTGCCCGGGAGGCGATGCGAAGAGCCCTGGCCGAAACCGAAGCCAATGCGGAAGACGTGGATTACCTCAATTGCCACGCAACCTCCACGCCGGTGGGTGATATCAGTGAAATCAAGGCGATCATTTCACTATTCGGCGAAGATCCCTCCGACCTGCATATCAGTGCCACAAAATCGATGACCGGTCACCTGCTGGGTGCCGCCGGGGCGGCAGAAGCCGTGGCTTCCATCAAGGCGATTACGGAAGGGGTCATTCCCCCGACTATTAATACCGAGACGTTGGATGAGGAGATCCCAGCCACCCTCAACATTGTGTTACAAGAGGCGGTCGAGACAGAAGTGAATGTGGCGATGAGCAATACATTCGGTTTCGGTGGGCACAACGGCATCGTGGTATTTCGGAACGTGTAATATTCGCAGCCCGGGCCATTCACGTAATAGCTATTTATGATAGACGCGTCATCGGTTCTGATTGATACAAATGAAACGAACCGCAGCTTAAATTTGAGAACAGCTCCGACAATTTCCTGGTAAATAATCCGGGTAGAGATCCCCTGCGGGGTTCAGAACCTTGCAGGGGTCCATATTTTCTATTCTTCCTGCTCTTCTCGTTTTCCCAGCCCCCATGCAATAAGCACTCCAACCAGTATTCCGGCTATTAACAGCAGGAATCCGAGCATGTTGCTGGTCATTTGCAGCATAATAATCCACCGTCGGGTTTCATGTTATTAGGTAAGCATCGGGAGTGCCGGCATCCAGGGCAAATTATCGACGGAATATTTCGAATCGCAACCGGAGAAAACCGGAATACCCCGCCCCGATGATAATCACCAATAAAAAAACCTGCTCCCAGTGAAGGAAGCAGGCTGAGAAATACGTTGGAGAATTATGAATTATTCATAATCAAGACTGTTGACGTTGACTGCACTCAATCCCTTGGGTGTCTCTTCAACTTCAAATTCAACATTTTCTCCATCTTCAAGTCCTTGGTTGTAACCAAGATTTTCTACGTTGTTGCGGTGTACAAAAATATCTTTGCCACCTTCGTTGGGCTTGATGAATCCATATCCTTTTTCAACATCAAACCATTTTACTGTACCTTGTTGCATAATAACTATAGTAGTGTTTAGCCATCATACGGAAAAATGTACTAATCCAAAGAATTGCCTGAAAAAGCTTTCTCTTGTTATCAGAACACCAATTCGCGCAGATGGGAATTAAAAATAACATCAATAATAAATGAATAGCGGATGACATTTCCAAATTAATATTTTCACATTGATACCGGCATCGCTGGTTCATGCGTTGCCTAAATAATTCCGAATTTTAACAACCGGCACATGAAATGGGGGACAGTAATCGTCTTCTTGAACATGTCATTCGACTTTCGACCGGGCTGCATTTCAGTGAATGAATCCGGGGCGGGCATAGCAAAACAAGCAATTCCACTTACCCCGGTCAATTGCTGCACGCCTTGCAATCAGCCGCTGATGTATCCCTTCTCACCCGCATAGCGACCCCACCTGCCATTCTCCTGCTCTACCCGGAAGCCCCGCCCTTCCGGAAGTATATTTTTTTGCCATCGACAAAATTAATGATGCATTCTGGTTTTTTATTTGTACATTGGGTCGTTCTGAAGTTACGCCATTCTCGCTATTTGTGTTTGGTTTACTGGTTCTTGCAGCACTTCATTGATGGTTGTTGGCACCCGTTGGTTACACGCGTTTCAGGTGGGAACAGAGCATGCCCGGGTGGCACGCTTATGTAACAACAGGGTTTTGACAAACTATATTTCAGCCTGAGTAAACCGCTGGTGGTCCCTCTTTTCCGAATAGTATATTCATCGGACAGATCTCACCCATCCTGATTCGTACAAGGAGCGATTTCATACGTTTTCTGCACAGGTGCCAAACAACATTATTATTTACTACATGACGAATTCAACTTTTACTGAGCTGCAGCTCAGCGAATCACTACTGCGTGCCATTGCCGATATGGGTTTTGAAGAACCCACCGCTATCCAGGAACAGTGCATCCCTAAAATCCTGGCGGGATCCGATCTTGTCGGGCAGGCACAGACCGGTACGGGAAAGACCGCCGCCTTCGGTATTCCGCTGGTTCAAAAAATTGATACAAACAGCAATCACGTGCAGGCTCTGATCCAGTGTCCCACCAGGGAACTTGCGATCCAGGTGACCGGCGAACTGATCAAGCTGGCCAAATTTACCAACGGACTGAAAGTGGTACCGGTCTACGGCGGGCAGTCGATCGGGCAGCAGATCAAGGCGATCAAGCGGGGGGCACAGATTGTGGTGGGTACTCCCGGTCGAACGATCGACCACCTTCAGCGTGGTACCATGAAGATCAACCAGCTGGAGATGATCATTTTTGACGAAGCCGATGAGATGCTCAACATGGGCTTTCGCAATGATATGGAGAAGATCTTGTCCTACACCAACGGCCCGATTCAGACGGTGATGTTCTCCGCCACCGTACCGCGCGCCATCCGAGATATCATGAACCGGTATATGGATCACCCGGAAACGGTGACCATAGAGCGCGAAGCGATTACCGCCCCGAACATCGACCAGTATCTCGTGGAAGTACGGGATTCCGTGCGCACCGAGGCGATCTGCCGGTTTATGGATACCAGTAATTTCAACCTGGCGCTGGTATTCTGCAATACCAAGCGGAAAACCGAGTCGCTGACCCGCGAACTGGTTTCCAGAGGGTACGGATCGGACTATATCAACGGCGACCTGAGCCAGAATCAGCGCGACCGCGTGATGGATAAATTTCGCAACGGGCAGATCGATATCCTGGTGGCTACCGACGTTGCCGCACGGGGCATCGACGTGGATGATATCGACATCGTATTCAATTATGATGTCCCCCAGGATCCCGAATACTACGTGCACCGTATCGGGCGTACCGGCCGGGCCGGTCGTTCGGGCAGAGCGATTACCTTTACCTCGAAGCGCAAAAACAAACAGCTGCATACCATCCAGCGACAGCTCAACAGTAAACTGGAATACCTTCCCCTGCCGAGCACCAGTGACGTACGGGAATCAAAGCTGGCGAACCATATGGAGGATGTCATCGAAACCCTGGAAAAAGGCGGACTGGGCGACTGGATCGACCAGATCGAATCGTTTACTGACGAGCGTTTTACCACGGTTGAAATTGCCGCTGCCCTGTTGAAGATCAAAACCGGTGAACTCAAACAGGAAAAAATTCAGGAACCGATGCAGATCGGCAAAGTGGACGTCAGTGAAAAGGCGATGGTCAAACTGTTTTTCAGCGTTGGGAAACAGAACAAGGTATACCCGGGCGACATCGTCGGGGCGATTGCCGGAGAAACCGGCATTCCCGGCAATGTGATCGGCAACATCGATATCCGGCGCAGCCATTCCTTTGTCGACATCCCGGAATTTTATGTCGGCCAGGTTATCAAGGGAATGAACAAGAACAACGTGAAGGGCCGCAAAGTGAGTGTCAAAGTGGCCTGACGGCTCCACATACCGGTATCGAAAACGGTGCCAGGTAACATTTCAAATTCCAGAACTCATCGGGCGGCTGTACAAGCCGCCCGTCTGGTTTTATCCCCCCTCCCGTGTAAAACGGCACAGTTCCGATCATAAAACTTATTACACTCCTTCCCCGCTGTTCATTATTTTGACAACACATTCGGCGCGCAGATG
Source organism: Balneolaceae bacterium (assembly GCA_033722415.1). Taxonomy (GTDB): domain Bacteria; phylum Bacteroidota; class Rhodothermia; order Balneolales; family Balneolaceae; genus JAMQKA01. The sequence goes on from JAWVZC010000014.1 coordinate 18,406, forward strand.
GCCGAACCATTTGAGACTTTACCGCACCAGGTATGATCCGGCTGGAGAATGTGACCAAAATTTATGAGAACTCCGTACAAGCGGTGGACAATATCAGCTTTACGGTACAGGAAGGTGAAATATTCGGCCTGATCGGGACCAGCGGCTGCGGCAAGACCACGACCCTCAAGATGATCAACCGGCTGGTACCCCCTACCTCCGGCACCATCCTGGTGGACGGCAAGAAGATACACTCGGTGCCGCCCGAACAGCTCCGCCGGAATATCGGGTATGTTATCCAGGATGTCGGCCTGTTTCCGCACTATACGATCCGGGAAAATGTCGCTGTGGTACCCCGGCTGCTGAACTGGGGAGAGCAACGAATCGATGCACGAGTTGACCAGCTGCTGCAGCTTGTGGGTCTTGACGCCGGTCAATTCGGCGACCGACTGCCGGAGGCCCTCAGTGGCGGCCAGCAGCAGCGGGTGGGCTTTGCCCGTGCCCTGGCGGGCGATCCGCCTGTCATCCTGATGGATGAACCGTTCGGGGCGCTGGACCCGATAACCAAAGAGGAGGTTCGCGCCGAGTTTAAAAACCTGCTTCATCGCATCGGTAAAACCATTGTGCTGGTAACCCACGATGTCGCTGAAGCCTTCGATATGTGCGACCGGGTGGCCCTGATGGATGGTGGACGTTTGCGGCAGGTGGGATCGCCGAGGGACCTGCTATTTCAGCCCGGCAACGACTTTGTCTCCCGTTTTTTTGATGTCAACCGGTTTGAACTGGAACTGGAAACCGTCAGGATGAGTGACCTCCTTCCTTTCATTGAAGCCGACATGCCATTGCCCGAAGGCTCAGCGGAATTCACAGCTGAACTCTCAGAGTCAATAGCAGGCGTAATGGACCGTAATTCCGCGTTAAACAGGCAAGATGCGGTAATCGAAATTCGGGATGGCGACTCGCCTGCCGCCCGGTTACGTGCGGATATGCTGTTACCCCTGTTTACACGTGCCCGCCAGTCGATCCGGGAGGAGAACAATGGCTGAACTCTGGCAGTTCATACTCGATAACCAGCGGGAGATTCTCGAACAAACCGGCGAACATATCGGTCTGACACTGGTTGCCCTGGCTATTGCCGTAGCACTGGGGGTGCCGCTCTCGATCTATTGTACCCGCAACCGGAATATCGCCGGTACGGTGCTGGGGGCGGTGGGCGTCATACAGACGATCCCAAGTATCGCCCTGCTCGGTTTCCTGCTTCCGCTGCTCGGTATCGGGGCCGCACCCGCCGTGGCAGCGCTTTTCCTTTACGCCCTGCTGCCGATCGTGCGAAATACGTATGCCGGCATCGACGAGGTGGATAACTCAATCACAGAGGCAGCCCGCGGGATGGGGATGACCGATCTCCAGATCCTGCGAAAAGTAGAGCTGCCGCTGGCGGTCCCGGTAATCTTCGCCGGTATTCGTACCGCCACCGTGATCAATGTGGGGGTCGCTACACTCTGCGCCCTCATCGGTGCCGGGGGACTGGGTGAATATATATTCCGGGGTATCGCACTCAACAATTCCGTTATGATCCTGGCCGGGGCCTTTCCTGCTGCCGCCCTGGCCCTGCTGTTTGATTATCTGCTGGGAACCATGGAGCGGAATATCCGCTCGCTCATCAAACCCCTGCTTTACGGTGGCTTACTGCTGCTGGTACTTGCCGTGCCCTGGTCGGTGAATACCCTGCTGCAGGAAGACCCGTTTCGCGCCGGTATGCCGCCCGAATTCATGGAACGACCCGACGGATACCCGGGATTGAAAGCCCATTATGATTTTGATCTGCCCACCCTCGAAATGGAAGCGGCCCTGATGTACCGGGCCCTGCGCAACGGCAAGGTAGATGTGATCGGCGGCTATTCCACGGATGGACGCATTGAAGCTTACGATCTGAAAGTGCTGGAAGATGACAAAAACTACTTTCCCCCCTATGACTGTGCACCGCTGGTGAACTCCCGGATTCTGGAGAAGTATCCCATGCTGCAAGAGGAGCTTTCGCGGATGGAGGGTCGTATCAGCACCAGTGAGATGATCAGACTCAACAACCTTGTGGATCAGCAGCATCGCGATCCCCGGGTCGTGGCCCGTGAATTCCTCGAGGAAGAGGGCTTTGAACTGGTCCCAAAGCGTGACGGAAACCCCGACCTGTTGATCGGGGGCAAGAATTTTACCGAGCAGTTTATTCTCGGTCACATGATGGCCCTGCTGATTGAAAGCCAGACCGACCTCACCACCGGCACCCGGCTCGGACTGGCCGGCACCAAGATCGTTTTCGACGCCCTCAATAACGGCAAGATCCACCTCTACCCGGAGTACACCGGCACAGGCCTGCACGTGTTGCTGCATGCCGAAAAGCAGGTTACCGACAGCCTGGCCAACAAAGCTGAGCCCATCTACCGGTATGTGAACGAGGAGAGCAGGAGACGTTTTAACCTGTCCTGGCTCCCACCCTTCGGATTTGAAAACAGCTACGCCCTGATGATGCGCCGGGAACACGCCAACCGCCTTGGGATCGATAAGATCAGTGACCTTGCGGCATACCTGAGAAGTGAAATCAGGTAATGCATCAGACCGCCGACCCAACCACTTAACGCTTCCTCAAAAAACCGGTATTTCACGTTCCCAGGTCAGCGGTGTTCCATTTTATCGGAATTAACACCGGGCAGCAGTCGGAATTTTATTCAGCTAATAAGGTGATTCCATAGTCACTCTCTTTCAGCCGGGGGACAGGTACGTCTGGGAAATTATTATTCGAAACCACTTATTCCGCTGAAAGCTTCACAGAATTAAAATCGGTCGAGATTACGATCTGGTGGACGGTCTTACCATTTCTTTTCCGGCTGTTCAGTGCAACTTCCTCCCGGTCCACCCGGCAGGTTTTCGGCTCGAACGGAAGTCCAACAAATGTAAGCTCAAACCTGTCATAGGTCGGTTCAAAGGAACCGGTTCGGTCGGCGTAAAGTGTTGCCGACCGGTTGTCACCGCTGTAATAAAACGCTGTCTCCTGGTATGATCCCGTCTGGTAATCCATGCCTTCCTCCGCATCCTCATACAGCTGCGACTCCTCCTCACCATTGCCGTGGTAGACCAGCAGTTCCAGCGTGTCCTGATCTTTCTGGGTGGTATACTGCATCAACTCCCGCAGCGGCAGTACGGTCCCCGCCTTGATGAAAAAGGGAATACTTTTGAGCGGGGTGTCCACTACATGTTTTTCTCCGCCTCTCAACAGCATATCGTTCCAAAAATGAAACCACTCCCCCCGCGGGAGATACACTTTTTTCTTCTTTAGTCCCTTCTCAAGTACCGGGCTGACCAGGATCTGGCTGCCAAACATAAATTCGTCAGACTGTGACTGCAGTTTGGTATCCTGCTGGTCGTGGAACAGCGGGGGACGAAGAATCGGGGTGCCGTCAGTAACATACCGATGGAACGCTGTATAGAGGTATGGGAGCAGGCGGTATCGCAAATTGATCATCGACCGACAGATGGCGGTCGCCTGCTTGCCGAACGACCACGGTTCCTGGTCCAGTGTCTCCTCCGCTTTTCGACTTTCAACCTCTTCCTCCTTGACAGCCGCGGCACCTTCAAGATGGTATCCCATGCTGTGGGTTCGAATCAGCGGATGAAAAATACCGAGTTGTATCCAGCGGGTGTAGAGCTCGGGGCTCGGCCGATCCACGAACCCCCCGATGTCGGTACCGCAAAACGAGTATCCCGAGATGCTGAGGCGCACGCACTGTTCATGCCCCAGCCGCAGCTGATCCCAGCTGGCGATATTGTCACCGGTCCACAGTGCCGCATACCGCTGACCGCCGGAAAAATTGGCCCGGGTCAGCAGAAACGGTCGTTTTTCAGGGTTATGTTTCCTGATACCCTCGAAAGAAGCCCGCGCCATCTGCATGCCGTAGATGTTATGGGCCTTACGATGGCTGCAGGGGTGCCCGTCGAAATCGTGACGAATATCGTCGGGGAAGGTTTTGCGACGGACCTCAAATACCGCCGGTTCGTTCATATCGTTCCAAATGCCGCTGACGCCCAGACCATTCATAAAATCGTCGTAGAGGTCCGCCCACCAGGCACGAACGTCCGGGTTGGTGAATTCCGGGAATACCGTACGCGGAGGCCACACCGGACCGATCATAAGGTCGCCGTCGGCCCGCTTGCAAAATACATCATTTTGTATGCCGTTCTCATAGACTTCATATCCGCTCTGGACAGCGATTCCGGGATCCACCATCACGACGATGCGGAACCCCTCATCGAAAAGATCTTGAATCAGTTGTTTGGGATTCGGAAAATACTCCCGGTTCCAGGTAAACACCTTGTAATCCTCCATATAGTCGATATCGAGGTAGATGGCATCGCAGGGAATCTCGAGTTCACGAAAAGTGCGGGCCACCTCGCGCACCCGTTTGTCCGGGTAGTAGCTCCACCGGCACTGGTGGTATCCCAGCGCCCAGAGCGGAGGCAGTTCCGGCGTACCGGTAAGCTTCGCGTATCGTTCAGCGACCGTTTCCAGGAGCGGACCGTTGATAAAATAGTAGTTCATCTGCCCGCCCTCGGCCGAAAAGGTCACGGTATTGTCTTTCCTGTGGTCGAAATCGAATATTGTACGGTAGGTATTATCCAGAAAGATCCCGTAGGCGTTACCATTTCTAAGGGTCATAAAAAATGGTATGGAACGATACAGCGGGTCATCCCCGCGTTCAAACCCGTAGGAATCAGTATTCCAGTTTTCATATGAGCGTCCTCTCAGATCCTGTTCCACCGCCTTGTCTCCCAACCCGTAAAA
>JAWVZC010000015.1:0-23215 GCA_033722415.1 Balneolaceae bacterium
GGGTTCGGCAACCTACACCCGCAACCTGGAAATCCCGGTTAATTTTGTCCCCGCACGCTTCTTCGACCCCTCGGCCCCGGCCGATGAACTGGTTCCTCTCCAGTTCGGCACCGACAACAACTGGCAGGGCGGGTTTTCGGTGAACCAAACCATTTTCAGGGGTGAGGCCATCATTGGCATAAACAGCTCCAGGCTGTTTAAAGCGGCCCAGGCGGAGAACCTGAGAGCAACCACACAGCAGATCGTCACGCAAACACGGATCGCCTACTACAACGTGCTTGTCGCGCAGGAGCAGCTGCGGCTGCAGCAGGAAACCGTTGATCGATTACGTGAAAACCTCCGGGAGAACCGGGCCCGCCAGAAAGCAGGACTCATCGATGATTACGCCGTACTCCAGGTAGAAGTCCAGCTCAAAAACCAGGAGCCGCAACTCACCCAGGCCCGCTACGAGGTGCAACAGGCCTACCGCGAACTGAATGTGATACTGGGGCTGCCGGTTGACATGAACCTGCAGGTACAAGGCGACCTCAGCAGCTTCGACATCCTGGCTGAAGAGGTAACCAACAGCATTAACCAGAATCTGAAAGAGATTGACCGGATGACCTCCTATTCATTTGAAAAAAACAGGGACCTGGTGGACCTGGCCGCAGAACGCCGGGGCGACCTCCGAATCCTGGAAACGCAGGAAGATCTGAAAGAACGCGAAATCAAAGCGATCAAAAGCCGCTACCTGCCCACCCTTTCAGCGAATTATAACCTGAACTGGTCGGCGGCCCAGGCGGGTTCTCCAATGTTCTTCGGCACGGAAGAGACCCGGGCCCGCTCGCAGACCGTGGCCCTGACGGTGAGCCTGCCTCTTTTCCAGGGCTTCGAGCGAACCGCCAACCTGAATATCGCCCAAATAGAGATGAAGGATATCGAACTGCAGCAGGAGCAGGCGATGCGCGATGCCCGGAATGAGATCGCCTCGGCCCGCGAGGAGCTGAACCAGGCCATAGAAACCGCACCGGCCCGTGAGGAGGCTCTCAAACAGGCCCGCGAAGGGTATGAACGGGCACAGGCCCGGCTCGAAAACGGCCTGGGATCGCAGCTCGACGTCATTGAAGCTGAATTTCAGCTCCGGCAGGCCGAAGTAAACTATGCCCAGATGGTCTATAACTATCTCTCCGCGAAAGCACGCTACGACCAGGCGATCGGGATGGTGCCATTTGTGGACAATTCAAAACCGGAACTCGATTAACCCAATAAAACTATACCAAATTATTATGGAAAAGGTACCCTTGAAAATAACTACCCTCCTGTTAATCGCACTCATCGCGACGGCATGCACCGAACCTGAACAGCAGGCAGAAGAAGATGCACTGGTCAAATCGGTAAATGTTGAAACCGAAATCGTGAAGCCCCAAACATTCAAACGTTTCCTGAGGCTCGTGGGAACCGTCGAGTCGGCCAACGACGTCATGATCTCGGCGGAAGTCAACGGCCGGGTGGAACAGTATTTTGTTGCCAAAGGATCGACCGTTAAAAAGGGAGAACCGATTCTTAAAATAGATGACGACAAGCTGCTCCAGGAAAAAGCCCGTCTGGAAGCACAGACCGAGCAGGCCCGCGAGCAGTATGAACGCCTGAAACAGGTATTTGAACAGGACAGCGTGGGATCCGAGATCGATCTCATCAATGCCCGTGCCGCGTACCGCCAAAGCAGTTCGGCCCTGGAATCTATTCAAATAGATTTGAAAAACACGACCGTTCGCGCCCCGTTTGACGCCACACTGGAAGATCGACTGGTAGAGATCGGTGAGATGGCAGCCATGGGAACCCCGCTGGTTCGCCTTATCGGCTCCAACAATCTCCGGGTGGCTGCCGGGGTGCCCTCCCGTTACGCCGATGTGATAAACAACGGTGACCAGGCCGAGATATGGTTCGACTTCCAGGACAGCGATACGCTTGACCTATCGATCGATTACGTAGGACAGAGTATCGACCCGCAGGCTCGTACTTTCCGGGTGGAGATGTTTCTTCCGGAAATGCGGCCCGGCATCAAGGTGGATATGATTGCCAATGTGCGCCTGAAGACCTTCCAGGAGGACAACGCCATCGTCATCGGTGAAGAGTTTGTTTACCAGAAAGAACAGGGATTCGTGGTGTATACCACCGGGGAAAACATGGACGGGATCCCGATTGCCGTGGAACGAGCGGTAACCTTGGGTCCCTCGTACCAGAATAATGTCATAATCGAGGAGGGCCTGCAGCCGGGCGATGAACTGATTACCATCGGATCTTCCTTTCTGCAGGACAGCATGCGCATCAACTTAGTGAACAACCGCGAACAGGAACTCGCACAACGAAATTAGACCCGTAACGGACGCACACCATGAGTAACAGCAACCACAATAAACAAAACGGACTGACGAACACCGACGGGCAACAGCCGGTGGACAACCGGAAAGAGTTCGGGATCACGTCGTTTTCGATTGACAACCGGATCAGCGTGCTGGTGATCATTCTGCTGGTGGCAATTTTCGGCATCCAGTCCTATATCTCTATCCCGAAAGAATCCTCACCCGATATCACCATTCCCAACATTATGGTGATTACCACGTACCCCGGGGTGTCGCCGGAGGATATGGAGAGCCTGATCACCCGTCCGCTGGAGGATGAACTGGCGGGTATCTCGGATATCAAGGAGATGAACTCCACTTCGGCAGAGGGGTATTCCAATATCAATATGGAGTTCGATTCTGATGTGGTTATCGAAGATGCCCTTCAAAAGGTGCGTGAGAAGGTAGACCTGGCCAAACCGGAACTTCCGCAGGATGCCGAAGATCCGATTATCCAGGAGATCAATGTATCGGAATTCCCCATCATGCAAGTAAACGTCTCCGGGCAGTACGGGTTGGTGCAGCTCAAGGAGATTGCGGAAGATCTGCAAGACCGCCTGGAATCGATCCCCTCCATCCTGGAGGTTAACCTGGCCGGCGGACTAGAACGGGAGGTAAAAATTGATGTGGACCTGCCAAAACTTAAATATTACGGTCTTACGTTCGGGGATCTTATTGCGGCCATTCAGCAGGAAAACGTGACCGTTCCGGGCGGCAACATCGATGTAGGTAATAAAAAATTCCTGCTTCGCGTACCGGGAGAATACGAGACCGTGCAGCCGATCGAGGATATAGTAATCGACGCACCCGACGACAAGCCGATCTATATCCGGGATGTGGCCTCCGTCGAGTTCGGATTCAAGGACCGCGAGACCTACGCTGAGCTGGACAACGACCCGGTCATCAACCTCTCAATTGTTAAACGGAGCGGCACCAACATTCTGGAGACCGCCGAAGAAGTAAAGAGCATACTCAACGAGGAGCTCCCGGGCCTGCCGCCGACCACCAATTTTGAAATTACCTCCGACCAGAGTGAAAACATTAACATGATGGTAAGCAGCCTGGAGAACAACATCATCTCCGGCCTGTTGCTAGTGATCGGCGTGCTGCTCTTCTTCCTTGGAGTCAGAAACGCCTCGTTTGTGGGTATCGCCATTCCGTTGTCGATGTTTGTTTCGTTCATCTTTATGAGCATGATCGGCATCACCATGAACATGATCGTACTCTTCTCCCTTATTCTTGCCCTCGGCATGCTGGTAGACAACGCCATCGTGGTGGTCGAAAATATCTATCGCTACCTGGAAGAGGGGTATGACAACATCCAGGCGGCCAAAAAGGGAACCGGTGAGGTGGCCCTGCCGATCATTTCGGGCACGCTGACCACGCTCGCCGCATTCCTGCCCCTGATCTTCTGGCCGGGCGTGACGGGCGAATTTATGTCGTACCTGCCGATCACGCTGATCATTACGCTCAGCAGCTCCCTGTTTGTCGCACTGGTCATCAACCCGGTGATCTGTGCCCTCTACATGACGGTTGAAAATGTTGACAACGAAAATCGACCCACTATGACCCGGAAGGGGCGAATAACCCTGAGTGCCATTTTCGGTCTTGTCCTGCTGGGTGCGGTCATCAATAACACGCTGACCTGGAGCATGCTGATCGTGCTTGGCGCCATTCTCTGGCTTACCAACCGCTACGTACTGAACCCGATCGGTTCGTGGTGGAAAACAAGCGGCCTTCCGCGGGCACTTGAACGGTATGAAGAAGTGCTGCACTGGTCGCTGAACCACGGCTGGACCGTTATTACGATCTCATTCGTTGTACTCATCTCCAGTTTCCTTATTTTCGGCGCTTTTAACAGCGGGGTGGAATATTTCCCGGAAGATATCCCGCCTGCCCGGGCCTATGTACAGGTTGAATCACCCGTGGGCACCAACGTTGACTTTACCAAGTCGATAGTGGATCAACTTGAGCAAAAAGTGCCGCAAATTCCCAATTCCGAAGATGTGGAGACCGTTCTGAGCACTTCCGGTTCCGCCATTACGGCAGGTCCGCTCGGGGAGGGCGGCAACTCTTCGCACCGCGGAACCATGGTGCTCAATTTTGTGGATTACCAGCGGCGGGTGGGCACCAGCTTTGATGCGATTGAATATGCCCGAAGCAACTTTTCCAGCGGTATAGCCGGTGCGCAAATTACCGTTGAGGAGGAGCAGCAGGGACCCCCATCCGGCCCGCCTATCAACCTGGAGATCTCCGGCAAGAATATGCAGATTCTAGAAAGCGTTTCGAATGAGATTCTCAGAATCCTGGAGAATGATCCCGTCTACAGCAAGCTTGACGGACTTGAGAGCGATCTCCCGGATGCGCGGCCGGAAGTACGGGTAACGGTGGATCGTGAGAAAGCTTCGGTATACGGCTTGTCTACGCAGATTATCGGTAATACGATACGACAAGCGATAAACGGGGTGGAGGCATCACAATATCGCGACGGAAAAGATGAGTACGACATTACCGTTCGGCTGGATGAAAAATATCGCCGGGACCTGAGCACCCTCCAAGACCTGACGGTTGTTGAGGAGGGGCGGCAGATTCCCCTCTCCAGCGTAGCCAACTGGGAGGTTACCGAAGGTCTGGGCGGCATCAAGCACAAAGACCAGGAGCGGGTGATCACCGTAATGGCCGATGTTCGTTCCAGCTATAACGCCAATGCCGTACTGCAGGAGGTTCAGCAAGTGCTGGCTCCCTATCTTTCAAACAAGATGCCTTCCGGTTATGACTACAGCTGGACCGGCCAGCAGGAGGACCAGCAGGAGGCGGTCGATTTCCTCTCCATGGCATTCCTGGTGGCCCTGTTCCTTATTACATTCATCCTGATCTCCCAGTTCAATTCCCTGTTCAAGCCGTTTATCGTCATGACCTCGGTACTGATGTCGACTTCCGGGGTTGTGCTCGGACTGGTAATTTTCCAGCTTCCGTTTGTCATCATTATGACCGGTATAGGAATTATTTCACTGGCGGGCGTCGTTGTCAATAATGCTATTGTTCTTATTGACTATATCGATATTCTCCGAACTCGCGACAGGATGAGTGTGTTCGATGCACTCGTAGAGGGCGGAAAGGTGCGTTTCCGACCGGTTATCCTGACCGCCATTACCACCACGCTTGGGCTGGTTCCGCTGGCGATCGGTTTCAACCTGGATTTTATCACCCTGGTCAACAACCCGGTACTCTTTTTCACCAATATTGGCGAATACCTCTACTGGGGCGGCGTGCAGGCAGCTTGGTGGGCACCCATGGCTATCGCGGTGATCGTGGGCCTGATCTTTGCCACGGCACTGACCCTGATCCTGGTCCCCGTACTCTACTACATGTTCGAACACGGGCGGCGAACGGTGAATCGGTTCTTCTACGACACCGCAAATCCAAACCTGCTGTCCGATCAGGAGTTCGGAAACGGGCTGGGCGATCGCCGACAGATTGAAGAGGCCGAACCTGTACAAGCCTCCTGATTGAAGAATTTCCCCATACAATCCCCTAATCAAGATGCGGCCACTGGAATAACGGGCCGCATCTTATTTTTTCGGTAAAAAATGCAAGGTAAGGGACTGGCGGCGGTATCTGGAAGAGGGTCGCCGGCTACCTCACCCCCTGTTTCCGCATGAGGCACCTTAGATATAATTGGGGATGAGCAACTGTCAAATATATTGTATCTTTGCGCTCTGAAATTCCAGCAAACTTATTACACCGATCGTGATACAGCGTATACAAACCGTCTACCTGATTTTAGCTTTCGTTTTCGACGGAATCGTTTTTTTTACCCCGCTCTACTCACATGCGATGGATGATCCCCAGCAGTGGATCGGGCTGGGGCTAGCTATCATTCTCACCTGTTCAGCCCTGATGTCACTGGCCTGCATCTTCCTGTACTCCGATCGCGGCAACCAGATCGTGTGGGTCAAGCGAACCATGTACCTGCAGGTGACCGGCCTGGGGTGGGGAGTGGGTATTTTGTTCTCGCTCGGCGGAATCGGAACGTTTCTCTGGGATGAGCTGATCGGTGTGGGACTGCTGCTGCTCGCACTACTGGCTCAAATTCTGGCCCTGCGCAACATTCGAAAGGATGAAGAACTGGTCAGGTCGATGGACCGCATCCGGTAGATTCCGTCAACTTATATTTCCGTTTACATGTCCCGCTCCTACCCGCGTATCAAGGTTATTTCGGTACTTGCGGCCGGTCTGGTGGCTTTCGGCTTTTCCCCGATATTCGTGCGGCTTGCACCGGATACGCCTCCACTGGTACTGGCGGCCTATCGCACTGCTATCGCCTCGCTCCTGCTGCTGCCCTACTGGTACCTGAAGCGGGAACAGTTCACCAGTTCCATAAAAGAGAAATTCCTGGTGGTAGTGGCCGGGATATGCCTGGGCATTCACTTCATCTTCTGGATCGCGTCGCTGTTCTATACCTCGGTGGCTTCAGCCTCCGTACTGGTTACCATTCACCCGATCATACTGATCCTGGTAGAGCGGCTGTGGCTGAAACGCCACTTCGCATTTACGACCTGGATCGGGGTACTTATGGCCTTTGCGGGCTCGGTACTTCTTGGGATCTCTGACAGCCAGATCGAGCAGGATTTTGCCGATCCCCTGTTTGGCAACCTGCTGGCCACCAGTGCCGCCGCCATATTTGTCGTTTACCTGCTAATCGGCCAAAAGATAAGGCAGAACAGAGAGTGGGTCGATTATGTGTTTCCGGTCTACTTTTTTGCAGGTATCACCTGTATCGGCACGGCGCTGATGTTTGGTAACAACATTTTGCAAATCAGCCTGGTGGGCTTCTCGGCTGCCACCGGTATGGCGGTATTTCCACAGATTGTGGGGCACGGTTCCATGAATTACGCGGTCAAGTATATCTCACCGACGCTTATTTCCACCTTAATACTCACCGAACCGGTGTTTGCCACCTTCCTGGCCTACCTCCTGTTTGATGAGCTTCCCCCCGCTACCTCATTCCTGGCCATGCTGATTATAATAATGGGTGTGGGACTGACCTGGCGCAGAAAAAAGCGTAATAAATAACCGGAATGCCGGTTATAGCATGATCATGGTATTTACAAAATGCCGGTTACAGGATACCTTTACCCCGTTTTTTGAACAAGATATGATCAGACCTATATGCGACTGTTACACCAGCTCAACATTGTTATCTTGCTGATTACCGTCCCTGCTGTTGCCGTGGGGCAGCAGGTGAAAGTGGTGAATGAAACCACACTTCAGCCGATCGAAAATGTATACCTGTTCAACCAGGATAGAGATCAGACGGCCACCACCAACGCCGGCGGACTGGCGGATCTGTCGGTTTTTGAGCCGGGTGATTTCATCACATTTCAGCACGCTTCCTACCGGCAAATTACCCTCTCCTGGAAACAACTTCAGCAGCTTGACTACACGATTAAGATGACGGAAAGGTCCGTCAAAATGAGCGAGGTTTTTGTCTCGGCCAGCAAGTGGGAGCAGGATCAGTCAGAAATCCCCCAGAAAATAACGCAGATAAGCACCGAGGAGATCAGCTTTAATAATCCGCAGACCACCGCCGACCTGCTTCAAAATTCCGGGAAGGTATTCGTACAAAAAAGCCAGCTGGGCGGAGGCAGCCCGATGATCAGGGGATTTGCGGCCAATTCGGTACTGATTGCGGTTGACGGTATCCGCATGAATACCGCCATTTTCAGAAGCGGCAACCTGCAAAACGTGATCTCCCTTGACGCCAATGCCCTCGACCGCACGGAGGTTATCTTCGGGCCGGGCTCCATCATCTACGGCAGTGATGCCCTCGGGGGAGTCATGAACTTCCAGACCCGTGACCCGGAGCTCTCCTTTTCGGAAGGCACCTACACCCATTCCAACGCCATGATGCGCTATTCCAGTGCCAATAATGAACGAACGGTTCACGGCGATATCAATATCGGGCTAAAGAAGTGGGGATTTCTGACCAGCGTAACCTACAGCTATTATGATGACCTGCGGTCCGGCGGCAATTTTTACGATGCCTACCCCGATTTCGGCAAACGGGAAGAGTACCAGGCCAGAATCGATGGAACCGACCGCGCCATTGACAACAGCGATGTAACCTTGCAAAAGTTTTCCGGATACGAGCAGTTCAATCTTATGCAGAAGGTTCGCTTTCAGCCGGAAGGGGCCTGGAATGCCGACTACGGTTTTCATCTTTCCACCACCGGTGACATCCCCCGCTACGATCGCCTTATTGAACGAGAAAACGGGGATACCGGACCGTTTGTACATGGCGAATGGTATTACGGTCCCCAGATCTGGATGATGAATGCACTGGAGCTCAGCACCGCCCGGTCTGCCGCCCTGTTTGACAATATGAGCGCAACGTTTTCACAGCAGTGGTTCCAGGAAAGCCGGAACGATCGCAATTTCGGCGGGAATAACCTCCGAAACCGGGAAGAAAATGTCGATGTCGTCACCGCAAACCTCGATTTTGACAAACGCTGGGGAGAGTCGCACGAGCTTTTTTACGGCCTGGAAACCGTCTACAATCACGTCTCCTCGGACGCTTCCACCACCGATATTACCAGCGGCGAAAGCTCCCCCGAGGCCACCCGCTACCCCGACGGTGGCAGTGATTACACCCAGCTGGCAGCCTACGGCAAATACCGACACGATCTTTCACCGGAAATCACCGCGGTCCTCGGCGCACGTTACAGCCACGTGATGCTCAATTCCCGATTCGAAAGCAAACAGTTTTACGATTTCCCGTTTGACGAAATCGAGATAAATACCGGCGCATTCAGCGGAAGCCTGGGTTTTACGTACCGGCCGGTCAAGGATCTGCAATTTAACCTCAACGGATCATCCGGATTCCGTGCCCCCAACGTGGACGATGCCGCCAAGGTTTTTGACTCCGAACCGGGCACCGTCATCGTCCCCAATGAAAATATCAAACCCGAGTACTCATACAATATCGATTTATCGGTGATCAAACGGTTTGGTGAAACAGCAAGGTGGGAGATCAACAGTTTCTATACCTGGCTGCGCGATGCCATGGTGCGCAGAGATTTCCAGTTTGCGGGCCAGGATTCACTCATGTACGACGGGCGCCTCAGCAAGGTTGAAGCTGTGGTCAATGCCGGCAAAGCGTATATCTACGGGTTCAGTACCGCCATAACCCTCGATCTGTCGCCAAATCTCAGCCTGGATACCAACTTTACGTTTACCGACGGTGAGGATGTGACCAATGACGAACCACTCCGCCACGTGGCACCTGCTTTCGGACGTACCGGAATTACCTACAAGGCGGAAAAAATTAAAGTGGAGCTCTATTCTGAATACAACACGAAAAAAGAGATCACTGACTTTTCTCCCTCCGAACGGGGAAAGCCCCACCTCTATACCGAACATGGCAGCCCGGCATGGGCAACTGTCAATGCCAAAGCTTCTTACCAGCTAAACGAAACAATTCGGGTGAACGCCGGCATTGAAAATATCATGGACAAACACTACCGGCCCTATTCATCGGGTATCAGCGCCCCCGGACGAAACGTGATGGTGGCATTACGCGCCAATTTGTAAGGATTACCCGTTGAAATGTATCTATATGGTTGTACAATTCGTAAACGATAACCGCAAAAATCTCGTTACATACCCGCTGAATTAACAAAATAGCGGAAGATTAATAAACATTAGAGACTTCTTATATATAATTACTTTCATTTTATTTAACGGTATTTTTCATGTAATGAATAAGAAAGTAACTATTTGTGAGTGACTTGGCTTTTTCCCGGTGCGGGTACTGCACCGGATTAACTACCTTTAACGAATCATATCTATATGAATCCCAGACCTCATCCATTCTCACCCAAACTCCTTATCCCTGCCCTGGTGGTTGTTGGTGTAACAGTTACCGGTTGCCTGCAGGAGAAGGAGGTGGAACAGAGTGTTGAAGACAAGGGGTTGAATGTCACGGTTACAAAACCGGTAGAACGCGATTTCGATCAGATCAAGAACAGCGGTGTACTCCGCATGATTACCAGCTACAGCTCCAATACCTACTTTCTGCACCAGGGTATTGAACGGGGCTTTGAATACGAGCTGGTACGCAAGTTTGCCAACGAAAACGACCTGGCTCTTGAAGTGGTGATCGTCGGTCCGGATGAGAATCCCTACGACCTGCTCAACAGTGGGGCAGGGGATGTAATTGCCGCCAATTACACAATTACGCCGGAACGCAAACAGTATGTGCGCTTCACCCGGCCCTACAATCTCGTCAATCAGCTGATTGTTTTTTCAGAAGAGATCCAAAACCCGCCGGAAACCATTGAGGAACTTGCACAGCGCGGTATTCCTATTACCGTGCGACGAAACAGCTCCTACTTCAACCGGCTCCAGGAATTGAAAAACGAGGGATATGATGTTGAGATCCGACTGGCTCCCAGTGAGATGGATACCGAGTCTCTTCTCTCTGAGCTCTCCAGGGGTTCGCATCTAGCCACGGTAGCCGACAACAATATGTACCAGGCCTCCAGCAGCTATATGAACGGCCTGGTGAAAGGGCCGACCATTGCCAGGAATGACACCATTGCCTGGGCGATCCGAAAAAATGCCGAGGATCTTGAAACCCGGATGAACCGTTTTCTGTACAAGCATTTTCGGTTCAGCGGGCAGGAGGAAACGCCGAAACGCTCCACATTCCTCAATGTACTGCGTAAACGGTATTTCCAGGGAGGACAGCAGATCGCCAATTTTTTCAAGCCAACATCCGAGATTGAGGGTACAGGCGTTATTTCGCCCTATGACGATCTGATTAAGCAGGTAGCCGACTCAGCTGGTGTGGACTGGCTCATGGTCGCCGCCATCGTAGCCCAGGAAACCAAGTTCAACCCCAACTCAAAAAGCTGGGCCGGTGCGGTGGGACTGATGCAGGTTATGCCGCAGTATTCCCAGGTAAAGAATGAGCAGTTGCTTTACGACGCGGAAATCAACCTCAGGGAAGGGGTGCGAATCATCAAGGAACACCTGCAGCACTACTCCTACATGGACAGCACCAACCAGTGGGCTTTCGCCCTCGCCACCTACAACGCCGGGCCGGGACATGTCGCCGACGCCCGCAGACTGGCCATCGATCACAATAAAAATCCGAATGAGTGGGAGAATGTTGCCGACGCACTCCTTAAGCTGATGCAGCGTAAATATTATAAAGATGCGCGATTCGGATTTTGCAGGGGGATAGAAACCGTGCGGTACGTAAAAGAGGTGATGAACCGGCACGAAACCTATCAATCGATCCTGGCGATGGCTGAGCATAAAGCCTCCAGGCAGTACAGCGTTCTGGGCATGTTCAACTAACGAGGGCTGCCCCGTCCGGGTTTTGGCGGAATTGCCGGATCCCACGCCATCAGGAAACCTTGATCACGATCAGGGTTACATCGTCATGTTGAATATCTTCAGAAAACCCCTTTACGTCATTGATAATCGCCTGCTGGATCTCTTCCGTGGTACGCTCCCTGTTCGACTTGATACACTCGATGAGGCGCTTTTCTTCATACTCCTCCGTCTGTTCCGGATTCATGGCCTCGGTTACCCCGTCGGTGTACATCACCATGATGTCTCCGCTTGAAAGGGTAATGGTCTCCTCTTCATAGGGCGTCATTGAGGGCATCGCTCCCAGTATAAGTCCGCCCTCTTCCAGCTCGGAAGGTTCCGTTTCCCCCGATTTCAGCCAGATGGGCGGGTTGTGACCGGCATTGACAAACTTGAACTGTTTGCTGCTGTTGTAATATTTTCCCCAGAAAAAAGTAATGAATTTGTCGGGGGGAGTATTGTCATAAATTATATCGTTAATCTGGTCGGTAGCCTCCGCCAGCGTAATATCAATCGGCAGTAAAACATGCAGCATCGCCTGCAGGTTGGCCATAAGCAGCGCCGCCGGTACCCCTTTGCCGGTGACGTCTCCTATCGCAAAAAGATAGTTGGTATCAGGCGTCTGGGCGATATCGAAATAGTCTCCCCCCACCTGGTAGGATGAGATGTTGGTTGCTGCAAGATCAATCCCCTCCACGTCGGGTATCGGGTCGGGCAGCAGACCGCGCTGAATATTTTTGGCGATATTGAGCTCCTCTTCCAGCCGTTCTTTTTCGATTCGCTCTTCCAGCAGGTAGGTTTTCTGGATCGAAAGCAACGCAAGGTTGCCCAGAGACCGCAAGAAGTTATAGTCGGAACGGGTGTATCCCTCGCCATTGGCCCGGGCCCCGACCCCCACCAGCGCGATCCTGTCACTCTGGAAATTGAGTCCGATCACCGCCCTGATTTCGTTCTCTTCCAGGAAGGGGATCTTCTCTTCATGCTCGGGGGTAACCTCCACCAGGTCCTCTTCAAGAGTAAACAGGTTCTCAACCTCCTCGTCGCTGGGGGCGCCGTTGATTCCGCTGGAGGCGACCATCGAACGCTCACCGTCATTCTCCAGAATAAAGAAAAACTTGCGGATGAGCATCTGCCCCAGCAGTGCAAACTTGAAAATGCGCACGATCTCATCCCGGTCCACCATCATATTGAAATCCTTGCTGAGATCAAACAGGGTATTGAGTTCGTACACCTTGCGATCCAGCATCCGGTTTATACGCCGCAGTTCGGTGAACATCCGTGAATTGGCTATCGCCACGGAAGAGATGATAACCAGGCTTTCGATAAATTCCCGCTCATGCTCATTCAGCGGCTGCTTGTTCCCCTTCGAACCGAGACAGAGAAATCCCAGATGGTGGTTACTGGTCTGCAGGTTAAACAGCGTGCACTGGTGTTCACCCTCAATAATTTCCGGCAGGTCCACCTCATCGGTATCCTGGCGAATAATCGAATGGCTTTGGGCCGCCTGGGGATCGGGAAACCGGATTCGGGTTCCCTCCTCGGGACAGTTTCTACCCTTCGACTTGCTTACGATATAATTTTCTTCCCCCGGCTGGTATATCAGTACCATGGCTTTTGTGATCAATAACTTGCCCATTGTGATGAGCAGCAGGTTATTGAGCACAAAATCCATATCGTGCGACTCGATAAGCAGGCGTGAGGTCTCAAGGAGCGTTTTCAGCTCGAAACGGCTGTGGCGATCTTCAATGTGTTGTGATGAACTGCTCAAAACGGCTATTTCTTTTTCGTCATGCGAATTTTATTCATCGAACCCTCTTTACTGTATTCCACATCATCCATCAGCTGTTTAATAAGGTACACGCCAACACCGCCGCGCTTTTTTTGTTTAATTTTCTCTTTTACGTTCGGCTCGGTATATGAGGAGGGATCAAACCTGCGGCCACTATCCAGCAGGGAGACCCAGAATTCGTTACTGTTATACCCAAGTTTAATATTGACAGATTTGCTATCATCATGATTGTAGGCATGTTTAATAATATTGGTGTAGGCCTCATCTACAGCCAGGCGTATGTCAGCGACATCCTGCTTTTTAAACCCAAAATCCACGGCGTGTTTGGCTACAAAATTGCGCACGTCTGCCAGGTGCTCCGTCGAAGCCTGAACCGTCATGGAGTGTATTGAATTATGCTTCGGCAATGGTTCGGCAGATTTATTGTTCGTTTTTAAATTTTTTCATCGCTTCCTCTTCATCTTCCAGGATATCATACAGTGTGGGAAACCCCAGCAGGTCGAACACATTGTATACCTTGGAATTCATGTTTGTGAGTTTAATGTCACCGCCAAGGCTGCGGACATCCTCGATATACGCCATAAATACGCCCAGACCGGCACTGGCTATATAATCCAGGTCATTGCAGTTGACAATAATCTGGTATTTGTCGCGGTCAATAAGATCGCGAAGCGAGTCTTCCAGGTGGGATGCGGTATGAGCATCAAGTTCACCACTCAGCTCAAGTACATCAAATGAGTCTTCCTGTCGATGGTTAATACTAAAATTTTTCATTTTGCAGCGGGTAAAGATTTATTATAACACCTTTTGGGTTATTGACTCGTAAACATAAAAAATTTTGAGATTATCCATCGCTCCTAATTACGGGGGATGAAAAATGCCGTTGCAGTTCGTTGTTAATTATAAAGAATGGTTAACATTTTACGAATAACGGCAGGGAAGGATTCAAAAAAATAGGACCTCACACGTATCAGGTGTGAGGTCCTGACTATTCATCAAGAGAGACGCTACTTGAGCGCAAAGAAAATTACAAAATATTTTACTATTGAAACAAATAAATTTACGGGTGAATATTACCACCCAAATCAACCGGAAAAAAACTGTTATACCATGTAAATAATTGAGCCTCATACCTTTCGTTGGATCAAGGTTAACGCTCTAAGTGCTTGTCTCTGAGCAGAAAACTACTTTTCCGGCAGGGCGGGATAGCTTCTAAGCAGCCGGCCCAAGTCACTTGATAACGCGCGGTAGTCGATTCCATTCTCCCCGGTTTTGAGTACCACACTGCCCCTCCAAACCAGTTCATCCAGTGCGCGGTCTACAACGTCCAGGACCAGAGTATTCGGCCGATATAGTCTGAAATTTTCCCCGCTTTCGATAAAGGGGGCCGCTCTCCAGCCAATCTTGTAGGATTGTACCGGTGTGCGCCCGGTTTCGCTGCCGGTTACGTAATAATATATCGTTAGGTCGGGAGCCTGGCCCACAGCAGGCGGGTCCAGTCCCGCGGATGGGAGATGAAATGTTAGATACCGGGTGATTCGGCTGGTGAGCTGGGTGTACCGAAAGATCGGGTTTTCAGAAGATTCGACGTTTCCCTGCTTAATCTGATAGGTCTGGTACTGGTCATAATTTACCGCGGGTGTACGCACCTGCTCCGTGCTGCTGCACGCGTAAAGCAGACTTACCCCCAGTATCAGTTGCAGTAGCTCGGGTCTGGAAGCTAATCGGCAGATATCATCACCAAATCGTGACAGCAGCCCCGGTTTGTGCTGTGACCGTCGCTGCTGGTGGTTTCTGTTAACGAACTCAGTCAGTGGCCGCGGGGTCGGTGCCCTCGCCCTCTACTTCCGCAATCCAGTATTTCTCCCCATATTTCTTATGAAGCTGGTTCCCCACTCGCTGAGCCATCGCTTCATCCAGCACCCGTCCCAGGCGCACCCGGAACCAGATATTCCCGGTTTCGGGATTGCCGTGTTTAACGACATACGCATTGGGGAAACCACGGTCTTTCCATTTTTGGACCTGGGCCTGGGCCTTGTCATGGGAGCGCCAAGCCTCTACCTGAACCGCCAGCGGACCATTGGGATCGAAAGAAATTTGGCGCTGCTCCTCCTCTTCCTTCTTCTTTTCGGCTTCCAAACTGTCGGCCTGGGCCTGTTTCCTGGCTTTAGCAATACTGTCCATTCGCTGCTGCTGCAACTGCTGCTGCCGAACCTGCTCCAGGGAATCCTGTCGCGCCTGTTCACGCTGCTGTCTCTGCTGCTCCTCCTGACTCGGTCCACACGCCGTAATTAGCGCTATCAGTGTAATTGTCGTTAACAGGTATACCGGAAATGTTTTCATAATCAAAAAATTAAGTTGTAATGTGGGTTAAACCTGATGCAAATTATGTAACCCGAGGGAGACATAAAATAGTCGATAACTACAACTGGTTGATGATTAAAGATATTAAACCATAATATAATCATAAAGATATTATATATTTTCCATATTCTCTCACTATTTTGCGGCAATTTTGCCCGGAATTTCCACCCCGCAGTTACTGTTGCTTAACTACCGCTATCTATTTAGATTTGGTCTAAATTTTGTGGCAGTTGATTCCGGCCTCATAACATTACCGTTATGGTGTCCCCATGGCCTGCCGGATCTACGCGCTGCCCATCTACTTCGGAATCACAATACAGCTTGCAGGTAATCCGACACTCAACGTGAAGAATTTTACAAATAAAAAGGGAGTGCCTCCCTGGTACCTGCTGGTGCCGGTGGTATTGATTGCCATCGGTGTTCTGTTACCTCTTTGTTATCTGCTCATCCGGGCACTCGGCGCATCCGGGGAAACACTAAATGATGTAGTGTTTCGTGTCCGGAACCTGAGGCTGCTCGCCAATACCCTGCTGCTGACCGGTGGTGTCCTGGTGCTTGATACCATGCTGGCTCTGCCCCTGGCCTATCTCTCCACCCGATGTGACATCGCCGCCCGAAAACTGATTACCCTGCTGGGCGTAGTTCCTCTGGCCATGCCCGGGTATGTCATGGCATACGCTTTTATGGGACTCGGCGGTTACAACGGCACCCTTTACGAGTGGTTCGGCATCATACTGCCACGGCCCGGAGGATTTTGGGGATCGCTGTTGGTGCTCAGCATCTGCACGTTTCCCTATCTCTACCTGAATTTGCGTACCGCCCTCCTGGGCATGGATCTCTCTATCGAGGAGGCATCCCGATCACTGGGGCACGATGCCAAATCCACGTTTTTTAACGTTATTCTTCCCCAGCTCAAGCCGGCATTCCTGGCCGGATTCCTGCTGGTAAGCCTGCATGTCTTCGGTGATTTCGGTACTGTTTCGCTTATGCGCTTCGAAACGTTCAGTTACGCCCTCTACCTGCAGTACGTGGCTGCCTACGACCGCATTTATGCAGCCTGGCTGGCTTTGATGCTGCTGGCACTAACCACTGCAGCCCTGGTCCTGGAATACCGCCTTCTCAAAAAAGCGATTTTTTATCGGATGGGGCGCGGTGCCAGCCGGGAACGGAAGTATCTTGACCTGGGTCCCTGGAAAATTCCGGCCTACAGTTTCATTTTTCTGTATACCGTGAGCGGTATCCTTCTTCCGCTATCCTCTATCGGTTTCTGGCTGAATGAAGCTTCAATCGCCGAGTTGTCAACAGACCTGCTATATTCTTTTCGTAATTCGGTTGTGGCCTCTGCTCCTGCTGCACTGCTCACCACCTTCATGGCCATACCGATTGCCTATGTGGGGGTTCGCTACAAAGGCAGGCTGACCAACCTGCTGGAACGGGTTGCCTACCTGGGATACGCTACTCCGCCTCTCGCCTTTGCACTTGCGTTCGTTTTTTTCTCGCTCTATGTTTCCCCGTTTCTCTACCAAACACTGGCACTGCTGATAATCGCCTACGCGCTTCATTTCCTGGCTGAGGGAATCGGGCCGGTACGAAGTTCGCTGTACCAGGCCCCGCCGCAGCTGGAGGATGCAGCCAAAACCCTCGGGTACTCCTCGTTTACCTCGTTTGTTAAAGTGACGCTTCCCCTGCTGAAGGGCGGAATTATTGCATCAGCATCTTTGGTTTTTCTATCCGCCATGAAAGAATTATCCATAACTTTTTTACTTTCTCCAATAGGTTTTAACACACTAGCGTTAAATGTGTGGTCCTACACGGGGGAGGCGATGTTTGCGGAGGCGGCTCCGTTCGCATTTGCCATATTAATTTTTTCAACGCTGTTTGTCGGACTTCTGTTTACACGTGAATGGGAAAAGCGATGAATCAACTGCTTAAAATCAACAATTTAACCAAGGCCTTTGACAATACCGGTCCGGTAGTCGACTCCGTTACGTTTGAGGTGAAGGAGAACGAAATTTTTGCCCTGCTCGGGCCGAGCGGCTGCGGCAAGACCACGTGTCTGCGGTTAATTTCCGGGCTGGAGCACGCGGACGAAGGCGAGGTATACCTGGAGGGTCGGCTGCTCGAATCTCCGCAAAAGCATGTGGCTCCCCAAAACCGAGGTATCGGTTTTGTTTTCCAGGATTACGCGCTTTTTCCCCACCTGTCGGTCATTGAGAATGTTGCTTTCGGCCTCACCGACATACCGAAATACAAACGCCATGTTTACGCAGAAGAGGTGCTCTGCCGAACCGGGATGGGTGATTACAAAGACCGCAACCCGAGTGAACTCTCCGGGGGACAGCAGCAGCGGGTGGCGCTGGCTCGGGCCATCGCCCCAAAACCGAAACTGGTGCTGCTGGATGAACCATTTTCGAACCTGGATGCCGTGCTTAGGGAATCTACCCGAAAAGAAGTTCGCAGCATACTGAAGAAAGCGGGCATGAGTGCCCTGCTGGTAACCCACGACCAAGAGGAGGCCCTCTCGTTTGCAGACCGTATCGCGGTGATGAACAACGGGAAAATCGAGCAGATCGGCACCCCGGAAGAGGTCTATTACCAACCGAAAACAAAATTTGTAGCCCAGTTCCTCGGCCGAACGAACCTGTTCCATGTAGACGCCGGGGGAAATGAGGAAGTGGTTACCGAACTGGGCACATTACACCTTAACTGCAGCGCCAGCGGGCGTGTCTTGTGCTCCATCCGTCCGGAACACCTGACACTCGAAAAACCCAATGGTTCCGAACCGGAAACCGGGGTCGGAACCATTATAAGCAGGGAGTTCAAGGGCCATGACATCACCTACCATGTGCTGCTGAATGGACAGCGCTACCTTGTTCACACCGACAATCGCCTGCTGTTCGAACCCGATGAGAAAGTGATCATCAAACCACTGGAATCTGCCGTCGTGCTCCAGGAAGACCTGTAGTGCAGCGGATACTGCGATCGCCCGAGGAGTGTTAGAACGACATCGAACCAACCAATAGTTATAGGCTGTGACCTTCTCCGGATTTTTCATACTTCTTGTCATCGCCGCCATATGCGGGGCCATTGGGCAGAGTATCGCGGGTTATTCAATGGGGGGATGCCTCGTTTCTGCAGCGGTCGGTTTTATCGGGGCACTGATCGGTAAGTGGATGGCGGCCGAACTGGGGTTAACCTACCTGCTTCCGGTCACCGTGGACGGGGAAACATTCCCGGTTATCTGGTCGATTCTCGGTTCAACTCTGTTCAGCGTGTTGATAGGCCTGCTGAACAGGGGGCGAAGATAACATTATGCCCGTGGCAATGATGCTGCCGGCCCGCGAGAACCGCCTCTGCGAGAGGTATTACAGTTCTAAATTCAATGTAACTCCCCTAACCTGTATTTTTCACGAGAATAATTTTGAATTATTGTAATGCCATGAATTACAATGGTTTAAACTGATTTTATGACCCAAAATATTATGACAGGGTGCAGGGACTTCGAAATTGGATCATCTGCTGCGTTGAAGGTGGGAATCGCACGCTCAACGTATCAATATACGTCTCGCCTGAGATTGCCACTTCGCCTTGCATATCAACAGATTTCTTGGTGAAAAATGCAGGCTAAATCCTGACATTACACGAATCCGGCATTAATTCCTGCGAGAAATACAGGCTAGTTCTCCGGTTCAAAGACCTGATTATACGGGTTCTTTTCCACACCGGAAGTCACATTGATAAACCCATGCCCGGTAGCATTGTGGCAGGTGTTGCAGGAGGTGATCAGGTCGGTCAGGTCGGCTTCAATCCGCTGCCAATCTCCGGTGTCCAGCGAAGTGCGCAGCGTATCAATTTCGGGATCCATTAGCATCTCCGTAAAATAGGCGATGTCGTACCCCTCGTACCCGGGCACATCCTGCTTAACCGACAGTGCAGAGGCCTGTAATTCATGCATGTAGAAATCGGCGAGCTCCTGGTTGCGTGCCTGCACTGACAGGCTCATCTTATGGGTATAACGCCGGATATGCTGCATATACTCCGCCAGTTCAGGCGTCTGCTCCTGTGAGACCTTCGCAAACTGTTGGCGCTCCTGCTCCTCATTGGATTGACCGCACCCGTAAATAAACATTGATCCTGCGACCAGCGTGACCGCTAACACTATGAAAATAGATTGGTAAGACTGCATGGGATAATAATTAGACCTTCTTGTTTAGAATGAGTCTAAAGTAATAAAGAAATTCCGAAAAGTGAATAACCGGGATCAATTCTTTGAAAATAAAGTGAGTTCAATTTAAGGGGGAGGCCGGAATTACTTACTCAATCTATGAGTGCAGGGGATGAGCATTCTCAACTACGTCCCGGCAAAAACACACGGCGGGACTCCGCCCGAAAGGACGCCCTTGTGCGATCTAACAGGCTCCTGTATGTCATATCGACCGGCATCCCACGCTTTTCGAGATGGCGTGGAGCAATTACCATGGAGGCTGTAATCAAAAACGACGAAAGCGATCGATCTATGGTCCTTATGTCGAACGTACGGTAACATATGTAAACAGCGTACCGCGCGGCAGAAACAGACGCGGAAGATTCGGTTCACAGACAGTCTCTTTATTAGCTTCGAATGATACCCCTATATTCACGGGAAGCCACTTGAATCCCAAAATTGACACATATCATTTTGTCAAATGGAGCAGAAGAGCTAATTTTGCTTCCAGTATGAAAAATAATCGAAAACTATTTTTTTGCCGAGGCCCCGATGAATCGAACAGCACGAGTTCCCCTTAGTTCCATCCTGTTTATGGTATTCGCCTTGCTATGCTCCCCGGCATGTACCGTCAGCCAAAACACCGGCAGTACCGATTCCGACCCTGATCCCGTACAACCGCAACCTGCACAACCTGTGGATCCCTTCGAACAGAATGCCAGCATGCAGCGGGGTATCAACCTGGGAAATGCCCTGGAAGCACCCAGCGAGGGCGAGTGGGGGATGACTATCCGGGAAGAATTTATCCAGCTGATCAAAGACGCCGGGTTTGATGCAGTGCGGATTCCCGTCCGGTGGAACGCTCATGCCATGACCTCCTCTCCCTATACGATCGACCCGGATTTTTTTGAACGAGTGGATGATGTGATCGAATGGGTACTGGAGCGAGACCTGATGATTGTTCTCAATATTCATCATTACAATGCACTCATGAAAGATCCCGGTGCCCACCGGCAACGTTTTTTTAGCCTGTGGCGGCAAATTGCGGAACATTACCACGATGCGCCGAACAGCCTGCTGTTTGAAACACTGAATGAACCGCACGGCGAGCTCACCGCTGATTTGTGGAACGAATACCTCCGGGAGGCGATCGGGGTGATACGGGAATCGAATCCCTATCGTACGCTGGTTATCGGCACGGCACCGTGGGGCGGGTTCGGGGGCATCACAGATCTTTCACTGCCGGATGATGACCGCAACATCATCACTACGGTGCACTACTACAATCCCTTCCATTTTACGCACCAGGGTGCAAGCTGGGTTGGAGAAGAAGCGGATAAATGGCTCGGCACCACCTGGACCGGCACACCCGAACAGAAAGAGCAGGTGAACAGCGACTTTGACAAGGTCCTATCCTGGGCCGAGGAGCATAATCGCCCCGTTCACCTCGGTGAATTCGGGGCCTACAGTGCTGCACCTATGAAGTCACGAGAACTGTGGACGGAATACATCCGCAAATCGGCCGAAAAACGGGACTTCAGCTGGAGCTACTGGGAGTTTGGTGCCGGTTTCGGCATCTATGACCGGGATCAACGACACTGGCGAACTGGTCTTCTGAAGGCATTGATTCCCGAAAGCCCGGAACTGGAAAGTCGGTAATGTTCCCCCGCACTAATTTCGAAAAATTACTATTTCTAAGCAGGAGACAGCATACCTCCCGACATGCTTCTGGAAAAGCGTTTTCGTGGAAGGCGACATTTAATCGGAATAGTCTTCACCCTGCATATCGGATTTCCTGTTTTTTTGTTCACCGGCCCGATGTATCGCCTCAATTATTGGCTTCCACTGGTCCATTGTGGGATGACGTGTAATTTCCCGGTGGCCGTATCCCTCCATGGGAATAAATGTACCCCCGCCCGCCTGTGCCACTTTTTTACCCATGCTTATCGGGATTACACTATCTTCGGTACCGTGCACTACCAACAGCGGTAAGTCCATATTTTGGATATTTTCAAGATTGTTCCAAACATCGGGCAGTAGATAATAGATCTCTTCCGGGGCCATCCCCAGGTGAATCACCGCATCCCGCGCTGTCGACCACGGTGCACTCAGTATGACCAGGTCCGGTTCGGGCTGCAGGGATTGCAGGCCGCTCAGCAGGATCCCCGTTCCCAGGGAGTGCCCCATCACAATTCTGGGCTGCCCGGAATTTGTGATCCGCTCAACGAAGTAGTTCCAGGCCTCGATACCGTCATCGTGCAAATTTTCAATGTTTGCTTCTCCCGTGCTGCTGCCGAACCCGGAGTAATCAAACACCATGGAAGTGATTCCCTCCCGGTACAACAGCGACTGAACTTCTGCCCAGCGTGAGAGTGTTTCCCTTCGACCGTGGTAGATCAGGACGGCGGGTGCCGCACTATCCCCCGGTTCCGCCCGCACGAGGGAGGCATGCAGCGTCCGGTCACCGCTTTGGAACTGAAACTGCGTCGACGGTACCCCGAACCGTTCCGGCGTAGCATCCCCGTTCGGGCGGGTGGCGATCGCCTCCTCTTCCAGGGTGTAATACAAGAAGGAACGAGCTCCGAAAAAAAGCAGGCACAGTCCCAACAGCCCGAATGTGGTGACACGAAATGTCCTGTTTCTCATACTGTTACCGATCCATTGCCGCAGTGAGTTCGTCAATTATTTTACATGCAATCTTACCCCTCTTTGCGGACAATTACCAGCCAATCTTCCCGGCGATCTTCGGGTGGATAGCCGAGCCCCACCCGGGAACCGCCGGTCACCGATGTAACCGTTCCCTCCTGAAGTGCTCCTCCCTCCCGCGGATTGTACCACTGCACCGAAAATTCACCCTCGGCCTCCCCCAGGTTAAGTGACGAGGTGGCGGTGTACCCCAGGTAAACCAGGTACTCCGGCACGCCGTTGCGGGCGTAGACGTGTTTCTTCTGGTGCATGTCATAGCTGGCAGTGCTGGCAGCGATCTCCACGATCAGTTCGGGCACGCCTTCCAGATAGTCATCCTCAGAGATTTTCGATCGTCCCGCCGATTCAGAGGATATCCGCAGCAAAGCATCGGGTTGTGGCTCGTTCTCA